>JAEUQQ010000421.1 GCA_016789685.1 Acidobacteriota bacterium
GAAGACGAAGGGGATGCCCGCCGTCTCTGACGCCCACGACAGGCGGCGTCGCAGTTCGAAGCCATCGGGCGGCGGCATCATCACGTCGCACAGGATCAGGTGCGGTTGCGCCGCCCGGGCCTTCTCGAGGCCTTCGACGCCGCTATGCGCGGTGATCACGTCGAACCCGGCGCGGCGCAGCACGGCGCTCGCGCCCACCACGAGGTGCTTGTCGTCGTCTACCAGCAGGATGGTCTGGGTGGCTGTGCTCATTCGACACACCGCGCACGGCACACGCTGGCCGCGCCCGATCGGATCGATCAATCGGCCGCGCGCGCAGAACTTTCACCGGGCCGGGCCGATTTGATCGACGTGATGCCAGACCCTGCCGTGCCGCCCGCCGGGGGCGGCCTGTTCCGCGCGCCCGATGGTCATGAGACCGTTGCACAACTGCGCGCCGAACGCGACCTGGCCATCCAGGTGATGAACGCGCTCGGGCAGGGGTTGACCGTGACCGGGCCCGACAACACCTTTGAATACGTGAACCCCGCCTATGCCCACATGGTTGGCCTGCATCCCGACGACCTGGTGGGCAGGCAGCCGCGCGACGTGACGGTCGTCGACGACCACGAGACCCTGTCGGCGTCGGGGCGGCGGCGACAGCGCGGCGAGACGACGTCGTACGAGACGCGCCTGCGGCACGTCGACGGCCACACCGTGCCCGTGCTCGTGACGGGGTCGCCGCGCTACGTGGACGGCGCCGTCGCCGGCGCGATCGCCGTGATCACCGACCTGACGCAGCTCAAGGGCGCCGAACGCGCCTTGCGCAGCAGCGAACTGCGGCTGCGGGCGATGCTCGGCGCCGTTCCCGACCTGATCGTGGTCAACCGTCGCGACGGCACGTACGTCGACGTCCGCGCGTCGAGGGACGACCTGCTCGTGTGGCCGGTCGACGACGTCATCGGCCGTCGGATCGCCGATGTGCTGCCGGCCGATGCGGCGCGCGAGCGGATGGCCATGCTCGAACGGGCGTGCGAGACCGGCCAGATGCAGGAACTGCAGTACGAACTCGATGTCGACGGGGCACGTCGCACCTTCGAGGCGCGGGTGGTGCCGACCTCGGACGACGAGGTCATCACCATCATCCGCGACATCAGCGAACGCGCCCGGCTCGAGTCGATGAAGTCGGATTTCGTCAACCGGGCCGCCCACGAGCTTCGCACGCCCCTGGCTACCATCGTCCTGATGGCCGACCTGATCCAGGAAGGAGGTTCGCCCGACGAACTCGCCGAGTACTGGAGGATCCTGAACGCCGAAGTGAGGCGGCAGCGCGTCCTCGTCGAGGACCTCATGACCGTTGGCCGCCTCGAGTCGGGACACTTCGAACTCGTGCCCGAGCCCCTCGATGTGCGGCTCCCACTGCAGGATGCCGTGACCTCGACACGCCTGATGGCTGCCGCCAGGCGCCAGCACGTCGCCCTCGAGGTGTCAGGCGTCCTGCCGCACGTCGTGGGCGATCACCGCGCGCTGCACCAGGCGTTCGTGAACGTGATCAGCAATGCCGTCAAGTACTCGCCCGAGGACGCCACCATCCACGTTCGCGTCGGCGAACGCGACGGCGGCGTCGACGTGGCGATCATCGATACCGGGATCGGCATCCCCGCCGCAGATCTTCCCCACCTGTTCGAGCGGTTCTTCAGGGCGCGCAACGCGATAGAACTCGAGGTGCAGGGGACCGGCGTGGGTCTGCACATCGTCCACGCCATCGTCACCGCCCTCGGCGGGACCGTGCAGGTGACGAGTGCCGTCGGCACCGGGACGACGATCCGGATCTGGCTTCAGGCGCCTGCCGCCTGACCCACGCTCACGCCCCCGAGCGTATCTTCGCCACCTTGCGGTCGGCGTCGTCGCGCAGCCGCTGGATGTCGCGACGCAGTTCGTCGTCGGCTGCCAGCTGCGCCGCGGGGTCGAACACGCCGGCCGTTGTCGACGAGTGGAGGATCTGCGCCTCGGCGATCCTCGCCTCGCACACGCGCCTCGCCTCGGCGATGGCCTCGCGCTGCGCGTCGGTCAGGGGCACTTCCACGATGCCGGCGTCGGCGTCCTTCTGGCGAAGCCGTGCCATCGCCAGTTCGTAGGCAGACTTCGGTGCTTGATCGGATGACATGCGGATACGATACCGCGGATGTCGCCAGTTTCGGGCCCCCGCATGACGCCGACCGCCGAAGAAGCCAACGCGTTCGCGCACATCCGCCGCCGGCTCGTGCCGTTCCTGTTCGTGCTGTACGTCGTGTCGTACCTCGATCGCGTCAACGTCGGCTTCGCCGCGTTGCAGATGAATCGCGACCTGGGCTTCAGCGCGTCTGTCTACGGGTTCGGCGCGGGGATCTTCTTTCTCTCGTACGTCCTGTTCGAGGTGCCCAGCAACCTGATCATGGTGCGGACCGGCGCCCGCCGGTGGATCGCGCGCATCATGATCACCTGGGGCTTCGCGTCGGCCGGCATGATGTTCGTGCACGACGCCACGAGCTTCTACGCGATGCGCTTCGTGCTCGGCCTGGCCGAGGCGGGGTTCTTCCCGGGCATGGTGCTGTATCTCACGCAGTGGTTCCCGGCCGCAGAGCGGGCGCGCACGATCGCGTCGTTCATGACGGCGACCGCGCTGGCGGGCGTCGTGGGGGGGCCGATGTCGGCCATGCTGCTGTCGCTCGACGGCGCACTCGGGCTGCGGGGATGGCAGTGGCTCTTCCTGCTCGAAGGCGCGCCCGCCGTGTTGCTGGGCGTGCTCGTGCTTCGCGTCCTGCCCGACCGTCCAGACGAGGCCACGTGGCTCACCGACGACGAGCGGCGGCTGGTGACGGCACGGCTGGCCGACGACGCCGCCAGGGCTCCGCATGCCCACACGACGATGCGCGCGGCGCTGGCGACGCCGCGCCTGTGGGCGCTGGCGCTGTTGTACCTCACGATCGTGATCGCGTTCTACGGTGTGGGCTTCTTCACACCGCAGATCCTGAGTGGGCTCACGGGCGGCTCTCCGGTGGCGGTGGCCCTGCTGTCGGCTGTTCCCTACATGTGCGCGGCGGTGGCAATGGTCTACGTGGGCATCCACTCGGATCGCGTCGATGAACGCCGCTGGCACGTGGCCGGCAGCGCGCTTGCGGGCGCCGTCGGGCTCGCCTGCACCGGGCTCACGTCGCATCCGCTGGTCGGGCTGCTGTTCCTGTCGCTGGCGGCGGCCGGCATCTGGTCGACGCTCGGGCCGTTCTGGGCCATCCCGCCGGCGTTCCTGCGTGGCACGGCGGCCGCTGGTGGCATCGCGATCATCAATTCCGTCGGCAACGTCGGCGGCTTCATCGGCCCGAGCGTGATGGGGTTCGTGAAAGACCAGACAGGTGACTTCACGTACGCGCTGTTCCTGCTGGCGTCGACACTGGTCGTCGCGGCCGGCCTGGCGCTTGGATTGCGGGATCACGCCGGCGGAGCGAGGCCGGAGAGGTAGGACGAGGGCGCGGACGCCAGCGCACGCCGGCGTCCGCGCGATGTGCCCGCGCTACTTCACGACCGCGTCGACGTCGGTCGTGATCGCGGCCAGGGCCTTGTCGAGGTCGTCGAGGCGGAGGTACGCGTCCTTGCCGACCTTCTGGTCGGCCTGGCCGAGCATGCGCGCAACGTTGCCGTACTGGTCGATCAGCATCGGTTGCGGATACGCGCCGCCAGCCGTCACGAGCTTCGCCTCGATTGCCGTGATCGCCTTGACGCGTTCGGGCGAGATGCCGGCCGCTTTCCTGGCCTCGCCGAGCTTCGACACCAGTGCCCGCGCCGCGGCTGCCGACGTCCTGATGCGCTTCAGGACGTCGAACTGCACCTGCAGATCGCTCACGCTGATCCCGTCGGCCGCGACGCGCGGATCGATCCGGATCTCGAGCGTCGATCGCAGTTCCGCACCCATGCCAGGAATGCTCAGGCGCACGTCGTAGGTGCCGGGCACCACGAGCGGTCCGCCCCCACGCGCACCGGCGTCGCCCGCCAGGCGCATGTCCCAGGCAAACCGGTTCAGTCCGGCGTTGTTCGAGAGCCGGGGCCCGCCCGCGCGCTGGGTGACCGGCGCGCGCATGCCCTGCGTGGTCTCGTTCTGGGGCGCGGGGCCTTCGTTCGTGATGCGCCGCACGAGTTCCTTCGTCCGGGGGTCGATGATCTCGAGCGTCATGACGCCGTCGACCGGCTTGGCCAGCACGTAGTCGATGTGTGCCGACGGGGCCGGATACTCGGGCTCGCCAGCGGCATTACCCATCGCCGCGTAGCGCATGCGGTACGCCGGACGCGGCGTCAGCAGCGTCGCCGTCGATGCCATCGCGTCGGCCGAGAGCTGGTGCAGTGCCGAGACGTTGTCCATGATCCAGAACCCGCGGCCCATCGTCGAGATGACCATGTCCTGGCGCGTGACGATGATGTCGGTGATGGGCGTCACCGGCAGGTTCTGCTGGAAGGCCTGCCACGACCCGCCGTTGTCGAACGAGATGAACATGCCGAACTCGGTGCCCGCGTAGAGCAGGCCCACGCGATCCGGATCCTCGCGTACGACGCGCGTCGGGTAGTCGGCGGGGATGCCGTTCGTGCCCGTCGTGAGCCGCGTCCAGGTCTTCCCGTAGTCGTCGGTGCGGTAGATGTACGGCTGGTAGTCGTTGAGGAGGTAGCGATACACCGCGACGTACGCCGATCCCTTGCGGTGTGGCGATACCTCGACGTTCTGCACGCGTCCGCCAGGCGGCAGGTCGCGCGGCGTG
>JAEUQQ010000489.1 GCA_016789685.1 Acidobacteriota bacterium
GGCACGCGGTCACCAGTGACACTGCCTGAACCGCTCGAACGCCTTGTCGATGAGTTGAAGCACCTGCCGGGCATCGGTGCCAAGAGCGCCCAACGCCTGGCGTTCCACCTGCTCAAGGCGCCGCGCGAGGGCGTCGAGCGCCTCGCGCAGGCCATGCGCGACGTGAAAGACCGCGTCACGTACTGCTCGGTGTGCAGCAACATCACCGATGCGGATCCGTGTGCCTACTGCACCGCGGTGGATCGCGATCACTCGCTGATCTGCGTCGTCGAGGATCCGCAGAACGTCACCGCGATCGAGAAGACGCGTGGGTTCAAGGGCGTCTACCACGTGCTGATGGGCACCTTGTCGCCCCTGCACGGGGTCGGCCCCGACGACCTCAAGATCAAGTCGCTGCTCGAGCGCGTGGCGCCGGGCGCCATCACCGAAGTGATCCTCGCCACCAACCCGACCGTCGAGGGCGAGGCGACGGCCATCTACCTGACGCGCCTGCTCAAGCCGCTCGGCGTGCGCGTGTCGCGCATCGCGATGGGCGTGCCGGTCGGCAGCGACCTCGAGTTCGCCGACGAGATCACCATGTCGAAGGCCATGGAAGGCCGCCGCGAACTGTAGGGGCGCATCATGATGCGCCCCCGCGTGTCCCTGCCGCCCCCGCGTGTCCCTGCCGCCCCCGTGTGCCCCGGCCGCCCCGCACCGCGTGACCCTCCGCTGACGTGCTCGCCGATCCATGAGGATGCACCCATGACTACCGATCGCCTCGTCTACCACCTCGCCCTGACCCGTTCGATGCTCGAGGGCGCCACGATTGCGCTGTTGCCCGGCGACCCGGGGCGTGTCGAGGCCATCGCGCGGACCGAGCCGTTTGCCAACGCGCGCGAGCTCGCCAACAAGCGCGAGTACCGCACATGGATCGCCTACGTCGGCGCGACGCCCATCCTCGTGACGTCGACGGGCATCGGCGGGCCGTCGGCCTCCATCGCGATCGACGAACTGGCGCAGATCGGCGTCACGACGTTCCTGCGCGTGGGGACGACGGGGGCCATCCAGCAGCACGTCGACGTGGGCGACGTCGTGGTGACGACGGGGGCGGTGCGGCTCGACGGTGCCTCGACGCACTATGCGCCGATCGAGTTTCCGGCGGTGGCGCATCCCGACGTGGTCAACGCGGCCATTGGCGCCGCGCGGGCGCTCGGGATTCCGGCGCAGGTCGGCGTCAGCGCGTCGTGCGACACGTTCTATCCCGGGCAGGAGCGCGTGGACTCGTTCACGGGTTACGTGCCGCGCCGATTCCAGGGCGCCACCGAGGAGTGGCGGCGCCTGCACGTGCTCAACTACGAGATGGAGGCGGCCACGCTGCTCACGATGACGGCCGCGATGGGCCTGCGTGGCGGCTGTGTTGCCGGCGTGGTCGTCAACCGCACGCGCGGCGAGCACGTCGAGCTCGAGGCCCTCAAGCGCGGCGAGCACAACGCCGTGCGCGTCGCCGCCCGCGCCGTCGCCGACCTGGTCGCCGCCCCCCGCTGACCACCCCGGTTGTCACAACCCGCCCGTCGCCCCCCGATTTCCCGCCAAATCGGGTCAGACCCCAATTCGCCCATTTCCGGCGATTGGCGGGGGATTCGGGCGCGCGCAGCGGAATTGGGGTCAGACCCTCATCATCTCCAGGTTCCGCGGGGTCAACGGGCGTTGCCGGCGCGGGTCGAGAACCACCACAAACCGGCCGACGACAGCGACAGCACCCTGGCTTTTCTTATGATCGCCATCGTGACGCCGAGGCCCGCGGGCAGGGTCAGGGTGCGTACCAGCAACTCGCTGCCGGCTTCGTCGACGCCCAGGCGGAGCGGCACGAACTTGAACGCGACGGTGATGGCGCGGTTGACCGCTTCGAGGATGAACACCGCCAGCAGCGACGGCGCGGTGCCGGTCAACAGCGCCAGCGTGACCCACATTTCGACCACTGCCAGCAGGTGGAAGCCGATCTCGGCCCCCACGACGAGCGGCGTGCGCGTGGGATGCCGCTCGTGGAACGAGTACACCTGTTCCTCGAGCGTCCGCAGCTTCTCGAGGCGCGACCGCAGGCCGGCGGGGCCACGTTGCCGTCGCTCGAGCCACGCGACCGTCGCCGAGACGGGCTTCCAGCCGCGACTCAGCACCACCACGATGCCGATGGCGCCGGCGGCCAGGGCGGCCAGCGCGCCGAGGCTCATCGTCCGGAGGGCGCCGCTGACCTCGAAATCGAGCAGCAGCAGCGCGAGGCCGACGGCGATCATCACGACGACCGACGCCGTGTAGAAGAGGTTCTCGATCGTGATGCTCGCGAGCGCGTCCATGAGCGAGATGCGGTGGCGCACCATCGCGGCCTTGATGGGCTCCGAGGCGAGGAGGCCGAGCGGCGTGACGTTGCCGATTGCGTCGCCCGCCATCACGGCCCGCAGGGCGTCACCGAGCGGGAGGCGGCCGCCCTCGTCGGTGCAGAGCGTCCAGGCGACGGCGCGCAGGAGCATCCGGCCGACGGCGCAGGCCAGGACGATGGCGAAGCCGGCGACGCCGAGGCGCTGGATGCCGGTGAGGATGGGCTCGACGCCCGCCTGCCGGATCATCAGGGCGAAGAGCGCGAGGCCGATGGTCGCCGAGACCACGGCCAGGGGCGAGAGACGCGTCACAGCGCGCTAGTGTACAGGCCGGAGCCGGTTCAGGTCTTGCACATGGCCTGGCGGAGTGCTGCCCGTGGCGCCGGCGGGAGGTGGTTGCGGGGCGGCCGCGAGGGGTCAGGTCGTGCAAAATGCTGCAATGAAAGACGTGACCCCTTCTATAATCCACCCGTAATGCTGCCGGGTTCCTACTCGATTCCCGCCGCCGTGCTCTTCGTCGTCGGAGGAGCGCTGGCCTGCTTCCTCGGGTATCGGGTCTTCCGCCTCGTGCTCGGGATTTACGGGTTCGTGCTCGGGGCGCTCATCGGCACCTCGGTGCTGGCGCCCACCGAGACCTGGCTCACGCTCGTCGTGGCCATCGGGGGCGGACTGGCCGGCGCGGCCATCCTCATCCTGGCGTATTTCGTGGGCGTGGCGTTCGTCGGCGCCGCGCTCGCGGCGCTCCTCGTGCACTTGGCCTGGTCGCGGTTCGGCACCGGCGACCCGCATCCCCTGCTCGTCGTCGGCGCCTGCATCGCCGGCGCGCTCGCGTCGATGAGCCTCCAGCGCGTCGTCATCGTGCTCGGCACGGCGACGGCGGGCGCCTGGACGCTGCTGGTCGGCGTCCTGCTGGTCATCGGCAACAAGACG
>JAEUQQ010000551.1 GCA_016789685.1 Acidobacteriota bacterium
GCCCGCCACGGTGCCGATCGCGATCCCGGCGTTGGGCCCGGTCCCGAGCGCGAAGTAGATCACCGCGACGATCACCAGGTCGACGACCGTCCGGTTCCCCATCGCCGCCCAGGCGACGGTGGTCTGCAGCGCGAGCGCGACGCCGAGCATGGCGAGGATGCGCAGGGTCTGCATCTAGGCGCCTCCCCCCGTGCCGGCCGCGTCGATGTCGTTCGCGTCGGTGGCGCCCGCCGGGGGATCGAGCAGGACCAGGACCTCCTCGATCGTGCTGAAGTCAACGGCCGGGCGCAGGCGGATCGCGTGGTAGAGGCCGGCGCCACGTTCGGCCGACACGACCTCGCCGATGACGAAACCCTTGGGATAGATGCCGTCGAGGCCAGAGCTCACGACGAGGTCGCCGGGCCGCACGTCGGCGAGATTCGACACGTACTCCATCCGCAGCATCTGGCCCTCGTCGCCGACGACGACGCCACCGGCGCGCGACCGCTCGATCACGGCGCCGATCCCCGCGTTGCGATCCACCAGCAGTTGCACGCGGGCCGCGCGGGCCGCCGGGTGCCCGACCACGCGCCCGACCACGCCGCGCGGCGAGATGACGGCCGCGTCGGTCGCCACGCCGTCGTTGGTGCCGCGGTCGATCGTCACGGTGCGGAAGTAGGCGGTGGCGTCGCCCGCGATGATTTGCGCGGCGACGGTGCGCTGCCCGAGCGTCTGGCGAAGGTCGAGCAGCGCCTGCAGGCGCTCGGCGCGCAGCGCCAGGGCGCGCTGTTCCTGCAGCCGGATCTCGATCGTGCTCAACTGCGCGCGCAGGGCGGCATTCTCTTCGCGCACGCCGCGCAGCGCGACGTAGCGGGCCCAGAGCGACGACACGCTGCCCGAGAGCGACGCGACGAGTCGCTGCGCCTCGCCGAACACGCCGAACACGACGGCGTCGAAGGCACTGCGTCCCGTGCGCGTGTTGACCTGCGTCGAGATGAGGATCACGTGCGCGAGCACGACGACCCCGAGCAGGGCACCGGTTCGGCGCCTGACGTCGATGACGGCCGCGGTGACGGGCGGAGCGGCTTTCACGGGCCTCGTTCCTGGGCGCGCGCTAGTCGATGGCGATCTTGCGCAGGAGGTTGAAGTCGTCGAGCATCTTGCCGGCGCCGAGCACCACCGATGACAGTGGGTCCTCGGCCATGGCGAGCGGCAGGCCGGTCTCTTCGCGCAGTCGCTTGTCGAGGTTCTTGAGCAGCGACCCGCCGCCCGTCAGCACGATGCCGCGATCGACGATGTCGGCCGACAGTTCCGGCGGCGTGCGCTCGAGCGCGACGCGCACGGCATCGACGATCACGTTGACGGTCTCGGCCAGCGCTTCGCGAATCTCTTCGTCGGTGATGGTGATCGTCTTGGGCACGCCCTCGATCAGGTGGCGCCCCTTGATCTCCATGGTCATGCGTTCCTCGAGCGGAAACGCCGAGCCCACTTCCATCTTGATCTGCTCGGCCGTCCGTTCGCCGATGAGCAGGTTGTACGTCTTCTTGATGTACTGGATGATCGCCTCGTCCATCTCGTTGCCGGCAACGCGCACGGCCTTGCTGTACACGATGCCCGCAAGCGAGATGACGGCAATGTCGGTCGTGCCGCCGCCGATGTCGACGATCATGTTGCCCGACGGCTCGGTGATCGGCATGCCCGCACCGATCGCGGCGGCCATGGCTTCTTCGACGAGGTGCACTTCGCTCGCCTTGGCCCGATAAGCCGAGTCCTTCACGGCGCGCTTCTCGACCTGCGTGATCTCGGACGGCACGCCGATCACGATGCGCGGGCGCACCCAGACGTTGCGGTTGTGGGCCTTCTTGATGAAGTACGCGAGCATCTTCTCGGTGACGTCGAAGTCGGCGATGACGCCGTCCTTCATCGGCTTGATGGCCACGATGTTGCCGGGCGTCCGGCCGAGCATCTCCTTGGCTTCACGCCCCACGGCTTCGATGCGTCCGTTGACCTTGTTGATGGCGACGATCGACGGCTCGTTGACGACGATGCCCTTGCCGCGCGCGTAGACGCAGGTGTTGGCGGTGCCGAGGTCGATGGCGAGGTCGCTCGAGAAGAGCGAGAAGAGCGAGCGGACGTTCACGTGCAACTCCTCCGCGCGGGGCATGCGGGGGGCACGCCACGCGGCGCGGCGTGGATCACCGGGAAACTCGTCCCGCGGCCCGCGGTGCGCGCCCCCACCCCGGGTGGGCACGCCACGTGGTCAGCGGTTGCGGCCCTGCACACTGCAGGGCGCTGGTCCTGGCACGGCGATGCGACGACATACGGGCGCGAGCGCGGCCGGGCCGACAGGGTCCGACAGGGTCGCGCGGTGTATCGGTCCCACCAAGTCCTTCGGATAGGCCCAGTTCGGCGCGTGACACGCACCGCGAGGGCGCATCCGCATCGCGTGGGATCGCACCGGCGTACGGCCTGAACGATATCACAGCCGCAGCGAACACAGCACATCGGATGCCAAAGTGCCGGGCCAGGGATTTCGGGCAGTCGCATGGCCTGTGGGCTGCCGCACCGCGTAAGTTCGGCCAAACGGCCGAAGGTCGCACTCCGTGCCGCCGCCCCGGGCCAGGGCCGGGCCGCAGACCGGCCGTGTCAGCCGCCGTCGCGGCGTGACGTACGCGTCCCGGCGACGTGGATGCCGTCCTTGCCCCGCGTCTTGACCCAGTACATCGCCTCGTCGGCGGCCTGGATCAGGCCCTCGGCCGTGCCGGCGCTGACGGGCAGGGCGGCGACCCCGATCGACACGCTCAGGCGGACGGCGGCCCCTTCAGACTCGAGGAACAGGTGCTGGGCGAACCGCTCGTGGACGCGGTCGGCGACCAGGCGCGCCCCCGCCACGTCGGTGTCGGGCAGGACAATGGCAAACTCGTCGCCACCGAACCGCACGACGATGTCGGACTCGCGCGCCGACTCGCGGAGCAGGTCGGCGGCCTCGGCCAGGGCGCGGCTGCCGGCCAGGTGGCCGTACGTGTCGTTGACGTCCTTGAATCCGTCGAGGTCGAGGAAGAGCAGCGACAGGGGACGCCGGCTGCGCGTGCTGCGTTTCGTCTCGCGCCGCAGGACCTGCGACAGGAACCGGGAATTGTAGAGCTGCGTGAGGTCGTCGGTGACCGACAGCGCTTCGGCCCGCTCGATCCGCAGGGCGGTGTCGAGCGACAGCGACAGCAGCTCGAGCCCCTGCACGAGGGCACGGCGCGCGGTGGCCGGCAGGCTGACGCGATCGTCGCGGGTGCTGCGGTCGAGGCCGACGACCACGGCCCGCGTGCGCCCGCGCGCATCGAGCGGCAGCCCGAGCACCCACCCGCCGCCAGCCAGGGGGGCCGGGGCGAGGATGTCCTGGCCGCCGCTGTGCAGGACCCGGTGGGCCACGTCGCGCGTCACGTCGAGCGCCGACCCCGCCAGGCCGGTCGAGGCCAGCAGGCGTGGCGGCGCGGTCCACTCGTCGGCGTAGACGGCCCAGCCGTCGAGCGGCAGCCACATGCCGATCTGCGACGTGATGACGTCGGCGACACGGGCGGGATCGAGCGGTTCGGCGGCCGTGCGCCAGAATTCACGCGAACTGGCGACCCGCTCGAGCATCGGGGCCATGGTGCGCGGCAGGGCGCGCAGGCGCCGCTGGAGGGATCCGTCGGTCGTTTCGCGGGCGGGCCGCCTCGTTTTTCGGGCCGTGGACGGGGGATGTGGCACGTGAGCCTGTGTCTCGGTTTATACCACGGGCGGCCGGCACCGACAGGGGTGGCGCTTGCCCGGCCGCACCGGGGTGACGTAGCATGTCGGTTTGCCCGGGCGAGTGCCCGGATGCACTGACAGGGATCCGACCGTCATGACGATGCTCGACACGATGCGGCGACACAAAGGCTGGCTCAAGTGGAGCCTGTTCCTGGTGGTGCTGACGTTTATCGCCTTCTACATCCCCACCGGCAACGACTCGACGCAAGCCGGGTTGGCGGCCCCAGGCGCCGAGGTGGCGCGGGTGGGGAGCCGCAGCATCACGGTGGCCGACTTCCAGCGCGTCTACAACGCGCAGATGCAGGCCTACCGAAACGCCTACGGCGCCAACATGAACGACCAGTTGCTGAAGCAGCTCGGCCTCGACCGGCAGATCCTGCAGCAACTCGTCGACGAGGAGGCCGCCCTGGCCGAGGCCGAGCGCCTGGGCCTGACGGCCAGCGACGCCGAGGTGCGTGAGCGCATCCTCGCGCTGCCGGTGTTCCAGGGGCCGGGCGGGCAGTTCGTGGGCGAGGATCAATACAAGCTGATCCTGCGCTCGCAGAACCCGCCGCTGACCACGACGGACTTCGAAGAGAACATCCGCAAGTCGATCGTGCTCGACAAGTTGCGCGATGCGGTCACCGGGTGGCTCTCGATCACCGACGAAGAAGTCGACAAGGAATACCGGTCGCGGAACGAGAAGGTCAAGGTCCAGCTCGTCACGCTGTCGACCCCGGCGTTCACGGCGGGCCTGACGGCGACCGACGCCGAGGCCGCGACCTACTTCGAGGCCAACAAGAACGAGTTCCGGATCGGCGAGAAGAAGAAGATCAAGTTCGCCGTCATCGACGTGCAGAAGATGCGTGAGGCGGTGGTGGTGAGCCCGCAGGACGTCGAGCGGAACTACAACCAGAACATCCAGCAGTACACGACGCCCGAGCAGGTGCGCGCGAGCCACATCCTCCTCAAGACCGAGGGCAAGGACGAAGCCGCGGTGCGCGCGCAGGCCGAGCAGGTGCTGGCGCAGGCCAGGGCCGCCGGGGCCGACTTCGCCGCGCTCGCGACGAAGTACTCGGAAGACGAGGCGTCGAAGGCCAAGGGCGGCGACCTCGACTTCTTCGGCCGCGGCCGCATGGTGCCCGAGTTCGAGGAAGCCGCGTTCAGCCTCGCCCCGGGCACGATGAGTGACCTGGTCAAGACGTCCTACGGGTTCCACATCATCAAGGTGGTCGAGAAGCAGACCGGCGGCACGCGGGCCCTGGCCGACGTCAGCAGCCAGATCACCGAGCAGATCAAGTGGGAGCGCGCGCAGGCGCAGGCCGCCAACCTCGGCACGACGATCAGCGGGCAGGTCAAGACGGCCGCCGATCTCGACCGGGTCGCCAGGGCCAACAACCTCGCCGTGCAGGACTCGGAGTTCTTCCTGCGCGACGAGCCCATTCCCGGGCTCGGCCCGTCGCCCGAAGCGGCCGCCGAGGCGTTCACGCTCAAGGAAGGCGAGGCCAGCGGCGCCATCCGCGTGGCCACCGGCTGGGTCATCCTCGTGCCGACGGGCACGCAGGCGGCACGTATCCCCGACCTCAAGGACGTGACCGAAAAGGTCAAGACCGCGGTCGTGCAGCAGAAGGCCCTCGCGGCGGCCCGTGCACGTGCCGAGGCCCTGGCGGCGACGCTGAAGACGGCGCCCGACTTCGTGGCGGCGGCCAAGGCGGCCGGCTTCGAGGCCAAGACGTCGGAACTGCTCGCGCGCGGCTCAGCGTTCCCCGACGCGGGCGTCAGCCCGGCGCTCGATGCGGCGGCGTTTGCGCTGTCGGCCGGCGCGGTCAGCAATCCCGTGACGACCTCGACGGGCGTCGTCATCCTCAAGGTGACCGAGAAGACCGAGGTGACGGCCGACCAGGTGACGGCCGGGCGCGATGCGCTGCGCACCGAGGTTCTCGGCGAGCGTCGCGGGCGCTTCTTCAGCAGCTACATGGCCAAGGCCAAGGAGAAGCTGAAGATCACGATCGATCGCGACCTCGTGCAGAAGCTGACGGCGTAGCGCCAGCGCGCCACTGCGCCACACGCCGCGCCGCGGACTGGGCAAACGCGGCAGGCGCGGTCGTGGAAACACGAAAGGGACGTTCCTCCTCGCGGGGGAACGTCCCTTTTCTCGTTCGCGGGTCCACGTCGCCTGCGCGCGGCCTCCGTCACGCCCCGTGCGGCAGGCGCGCAGCGCCCCGGGAGGCAGGCTACCGGGCGGCGAACGTGTCGCAGGCGTCGACGCGGCCCGTCTCGTAACCGCGCGAGAACCACTGCATGCGCTGCTCGGATGACCCGTGGGTGAAGCTCTCGGGCTGGACGCGGCCGGTGGCCATCTTCTGCAGCTTGTCGTCGCCGATCGCCGAGGCCGCGCGCAGGCCCTCTTCGATGTCGCTGCGATCGAGCTGACCGCGCTGCGCCAGCGAGTGGCCCCAGATGCCCGCGTAGCAGTCGGCCTGGAGTTCCATCCTCACCGACAGCTGGTTGGCGGCGTCGGGCCGCTGCTGCTGCAGCTGGCGGACGCGGCGCTCGATGCCGAGCAGGTTCTGCACGTGGTGACCGATCTCGTGGGCGAGCACGTAGCCCTGCGCGAAGTCACCCGGCGCCCCGAACCGGCGGTCGAGTTCCTCGTAGAACGACAGGTCGATGTAGGCCTTCTGGTCGGCCGGACAATAGAACGGCCCGGTGGCCGACTCGGCGACTCCACAGGCCGATTCGACGGCCCCGCGGAACAGGACGAGCGTCAGCGGCGTGTAGTCGCCGGGCAGCACGCGCATCCAGACGTTGTCCTGGATGTCTTCGACGGCCGCGTTCACCAGTTGCGCCGACTTGGCTTCCTCGGCGGTCTCCTGCACGGGCCCGGCCGGGACCGAGGCGGGGCCGGGATCGACGGGCAGCCCTCCTCCACCGCCGACGAGCGACAGGAAGTCCTTCCCGGTGACCAGGCTCAGAACCAGCAGCAGGAGGAACCCGCCGATCCCGAGCGGGAGGCCTCGCCGTCCGAGTCCGCCGCCGCGGACCGACTGACCACGTCTGTCTTCGATGTACTTGCCGGACCCTTCGTCGAGGCGCATCTGGGGACTCCCGTGAGGTGAACGCCATTCTCGTTCGGACATCGCCTTCGAGGCAACCGCCTGCGGACGGCGATGCTAGGATCCGTGGCATGGCCATGCCGCGCCTGCTGGTGCCCGCCCTGGTGTTCGTCGTCTCGTCGGCGCCCGCCGGCGCCCAGTTGCCCGCCGCGCGCCCCTCACCCGTCGTCGTCCGCGATGCCTGGGTGCGGACGCCGGCTCCCTCGGTGCCGATGACCGCCGGGTACCTCACGATCGACAACCCCTCCGACCACGACGTCACGCTCGTGGCGGCCACCTCGATCGCGGCGGGGAGGATCGAACTGCACGAGATGCGCGACGAGAACGGGCGTGCGTCGATGCGCATGGTCGACAAGGTCGTGATTCCGGCGCGGGGCTCGGTGGCCCTGGCGCCCGGCGGCCTGCACCTGATGCTCATCGGGATGCCGAAGGCGCTCGTCGCCGGCGACGAGGTGCCGATCACGCTGCACATGAGCAACGGCACCGTCGCGGTCGCGCGGGCCACGGTCAGGACCGCGCAGCAGTGATGGCCCATGTCATGTGGGTGCGCCTGGCGATCGGCGTCGCCGCGATGGTCTGGACGTGCGGGTGCTCGCCCTCGCCGCCCCTCCCCGCGTCGGGCGGCGGCGCATCGTCGGGGTCTGCGATTGAACTGCAGCAGTTCGAGTTCGGTGGCGACTTCGCGCTCGGCGATTTGCCGCGGCGGTTCGCGCTGGCCGAGCACCGGGGCGAGGTGGTGCTGCTGTTCTTCGGCTACACGTACTGCCCCGACATCTGTCCGACCACGCTTGGCACCATCGCGCGGGCGCAGGACTTGCTGGGGGCCGATCGCGCCCGCTCGTTCGCCGCGTTCGTGAGCGTCGACCCTGGGCGCGACACGCCAGCGCGCCTGGCCGAGTACACCGCGCACTTCGGCGTGCGCGGCATCGGCGTGACAGGCAGCAAGACCGAAATCGACGCGCTCGTGCAGCAGTACAACGCCTACTACGAGATCCAGGCGTCGGCCTCGGCGATGGGCTACACGGTCGACCACACCTCGCGCATCTTCCTCATCGACGGTGCCGGCAAGGTCCGCTACCTCTTCCGCTCGACCGACCGCGCCGAGGACATCGCCGCAGGCGTCCGCGCCCTGCTGCATCCCCCCGTTTCCTGATCGCGCGCTGTAAGCGCTTGCACCCGCCAATTCGGGTCAGACCCCAATTCGCGGCGAATTGTATCCACTCCTCCGCCAGTTGCGACATGCGGAGCCCCGTGGAGGGAATTGGGGTCAGACCCTCATCATCTGTGGGGGTCAGGGCGGAAACGGGAGTTACCGGACGCGGTTGGGATTGCAGGTCATGTCGAGGCCGAGGCGGCGGGTGCGGATGGCACCGTTCGTGACCCAGGCCACTACGATGCCGCCGGGAACGCGCGCCAGCGCGGGCGCCAGCACCTCCGGGCCAGGGGGAAGGAGGGTTGTCGGCGCGTCGAACTCCGGCGTGTGGGGATCCGTGCCGTTCCAGTCGACCGCATAGCGACGCAGCACGTGCGCATCGCCCGCGGGGGTGCGTTCGCGCCACAACATGGCCAACGCACCGTGCTCGTCGAGCGTCATCGGCGGGAGTCCCCCGTCGACTGCCGCCGCAGGACGCGCGGCCTGCTGCACGCCGACATAGCGCAGCAGCGGCGGCGGCAGCAACGCGAGCGTCGTCGTGGTCGTCGCACTCGTCAGTTCCCATGGCTCGGGGAACACGTCCGAGAACTTCACGTCGGGCGGGATGGGCGCATCGAACGAGCGTCCGCCGTTCATCGAACGCACCACCGCTGCCGAGGGTCCGCTCCCGACCCGGCACCAGACTTCGACGCGACTGTCAGGCTGCCCGTCGTTGCTGGGACGAGACAGGTCGGCTGGCGCGCGAACCGCCAGGTCAATCGTCGTTGCGCCGCGGGGGTCGGCTCGCAGCGGCACCTCGTCGGGAAAGGTGCGTCCCGCGTCGGGGCTCATCGCGATCCTGATCCAGCCAGCGCCATCCACCCACGCCACCGCCACCGTCTGGCCCCACGCGTCGATTCGCGGCGCGACGCGAGCATCGACGCCGGATGACACATCGACGACGGCCGCCGGGCCGAGCGGCAGCACGATCGACGGTGTCGCAGGCGCCGCGTTGCGGGACGGCGCAGAGGCGTCGCGCCGATCGCACGCGGCGACCATGAGGAGGCACAGTGCCAGGAGCGCCACGCCACGCGTGCGCCTGCGTCGGACGGGCACGAGCGAGGCCCGCCCCCTCCCCGCCCCCCAGGCACGCTGCGCCGCACTCATGGCGCGGGAACGATCACACGCCCCAGGCGTTCGTCGATCCACGCCATCCAGGCGTCAAGTCCCGGGGCGGACCTGGCAGATGTCCTGAGGATGCGCATCCCCGGCCGCACCGCGTGGATGCTCGCCATCGCGGCCGCATCGTCGAACTCGCAGGCCGCGGCCAGGTCGTACTTCGTGATGACGGCGACGTCGGCCGAGTTGAAGATCGTCGGGTACTTGAGCGGCTTGTCTTCGCCCTCGGTCACCGAGAGCAGCACGACCCGATGGTGCTCGCCGAGATCGTAGCTCGAGGGACAGACCAGGTTCCCCACGTTCTCGATGAACAGCACATCGAACGGCCCGGCCTGCCACGCGTCGAGATGCTGGCCGATCATCTCGGCCTCGAGATGGCACCGCCCGTGTGTGTTGATCTGGCGCACCGGCGCCCCGCTGGCAGCGAGCCGCCTGGCGTCGTTGTCGGTCTCGAGATCCCCCACGAGTGCGCCCGCCCTGGTCCCGGCACCGACCAGCCGGCGGAGCGTCTGTTCCAGCAACAGCGTCTTCCCCGTGCCGGGACTCGACACGAGGTTGATGACCAGCGTGCCCTCTCGAGTGAAGCGCTCGCGCAACGCGCGCGCGAGTTGGTCGTTCTTGTTGAGCACACCCTGGCGCAGTTCGACGATCCGTGTGGGCATCTGCTACGGCTCCGATGTCGCCAGCGGCGGCAACGCATCCTCGACCTCGAGGGCTTCGATTTCGAGTTCGCGCCCGCCGCGCACGTCGAGGCTCGGCGTGGCACACACCGGGCACCTGAACAGCTGGACGTCGGGCAGTTCGACGTCGCGGTCGCACGTCGCGCAGTGCAGCACCACCGGGACGTTGCGAATCTCGAGGCGAGACCCTGCGAGCAGCGTGCCCTCTGTCGCGAGGTCGTACGAAAACAGGAGGGCATCGCCCGACACGCCCGAGAGGGCGCCGACGACGATCCTGACGGCGGTCACGCGCCCCGCGCCGGCCCGCTCGGCCGCCTGGCCCGCCTGCGACACGATGCTGTGGGCAATGGAGAGTTCGTGCACGACCCCGCTACTTCACCGTACGCGGGAGGCGTTTGGCAAACGCACCCCGTGCGTCAGCGCCAGGGCCGCCCCGCCGCCACCTGTGCCCGGCACCTCGAGCGCCGCCGCATCGTCGATTGCGGGGGGCTTGGCCGCAGTCCCGACGCGTCGCTCCTGGGCGGCGCCCGCGGCGGCCAGAAGCGAGTGGGAACGCCGCCACCTCGCACCCGCCACGGCGTCAGGCGGCGCCGACCACATACAATGCCCGCGTGCCGGTTCATGACGTCGTGCGGAGGCTCGTCGCCATCAGGGGCATCGTCCAGGGGGTTGGGTTCCGGCCCTTCGTGCACGGCCTCGCCCACGAACTCTCGCTCTCGGGATCGATCCGCAACGTCGGCGGTGGCGTGCGCATTGAAATCGAGGGACCTGGCCCGGCGGTCGAGGCCTTCGTCCGCCGCGTCCGCGACGATGCACCGCCCCTGGCGTCGATCGACGACATCGACGTGGCCCCCTTGCCGCCCACGGGGGCGACGGGCTTCGCCATCCACCACAGCGACGCGCCCTCGGCCACGCTGACGCCGGTCTCGCCCGACGTCGCCACCTGCGCCGACTGCCTCGCCGAGGTGCGCGATCCCGGCAACCGGCGCCATCGCTACCCGTTCACCAACTGCACGAACTGCGGTCCGCGCTTCACGATCGTGCGCGACGTCCCGTACGACAGGCCCGCAACGACGATGGCCCGCTTCGCGCTCTGCGCCGACTGCGCCCGCGAGTACCACGACCCGCACGACCGGCGATTCCACGCGCAACCCAACGCCTGTCCGGCCTGCGGCCCGTCGCTGACGCTCGTCGGGCGCGACGGGGTGCCGGTCGCGCACGGCGATGCGGCCGTGGTCGCGGCGCAACGCGCCATCCACGCCGGCGCGGTCGTGGCCATCAAGGGTCTCGGTGGATTCCACCTCGCATGCGACGCGACGAACGAAGACGCCGTCAGGCGGCTGCGCGAGCGCAAGGGCCGCGGCGAGAAGCCCTTTGCGTGCATGGCGGCATCGCTGGCCACCGTCGGGCGCTACGCGCAGGTGTCGCCGGTCGACGCGAGGCTGCTCGAGGGGCGCGAACGCCCGATCGTGTTGCTGCGCGCCCGCGACGACCACGGCCTGGCGCGATCGGTGGCCCCACGCCAGTCGTCGCTGGGGTTCATGCTGCCCTACACGCCGCTGCACACGCTCTTGCTCGACGCTGGCGACACGCCGCCTGGCGATGCGGCGCCGGTCGCGCAGGACGCCGACCGCGACGTCCCCTGGGTGATGACGTCGGGCAATCGCTCAGAGGAGCCGATCGCGCGCACCAACGACGAAGCGCTCGAGCGTCTGGGTGACCTCGCCGACGTGTTCCTCATGCACGACCGCGACATCCACGTGACCTGCGATGACTCGGTCGTGCGGTCGGCCGGCCGCGACGCGATTCCGCTGCGTCGCTCGCGTGGGTACGCTCCGTTCCCGGTCAGGCTGGCGCGCGCGGTCGAACCAGTACTCGCGGTGGGCGGCGAACTCAAGGCAACATGCTGCGTCACGCGCGACGATGCGGCGATCCTGAGCCAGCACGTGGGCGACATGGCCAACGTCGAGACGCTGGCCGCGTTCGAACACATCGCCGACCACCTGTGCACGCTGTTCCGCGTCGAGCCGCGGGTCATCGTGTGCGACATGCACCCGGGCTACATCTCGAGGCACTGGGCCGAGCAGCGGGCGCATCGCGACGGCCTGCCGCTCGTGCGCGTGCAGCACCACCACGCGCACGCCGCCGCCGTGATGGCCGAGTACCGCCTCGACGGCGACGCGCCGGTGCTCGCGCTGACGTTCGACGGCACGGGCTACGGCACCGACGGCGCGATCTGGGGCGGCGAGGCCCTGCTGGCCACCTACGATGGCTTCGAGCGCGTGGCGCACCTCGCACCGATCGCGCTGCCGGGCGGCGACAGCGCGATCAGGCATCCCGCGCGCATCGCGCTGGCCCACCTGCACGCTGCGGGCATTCCCTGGGACGACGACCTCGCCCCGGTGCAGGCCTCGACGGCCGCCGAGCGCCGCGTCCTCGCGCAGCAGTGCGCCACGGGATTCGGCACCGTCCAGACGACGAGCATGGGACGCCTGTTCGATGCCGTCGCGGCCCTGCTCGGACTGTGCCCGGTGGCAAGCTACGAGGGCCAGGCCGCGATGGAACTCGAGGCCCTTGCCGACGACGCCCCCGCTACCGAGGTGTCGCTGTGTTTCGGCGAGGGCGCCGGGACGCCCAGGCGCATCGATCCTGCGCCGCTCCTGCGTGCCATCATCGACGAACGACGGCGAGGCACGCCGGCGTCGGTGCTGGCCGCGGCCTTCCACGACGCCGTCGCGCAGGTCAGCCGCGACCTCTGCGTCTCGCTGGGGCGCGAGCACCGTGTCGGCCGCGTCGTGCTGTCAGGGGGCGTGTTCCAGAACGCGCGCCTGCTGCGCGCCACGACCACCGCGCTCGACGCGACCGGCTTCGTCGTGATGGCGCACCGCCGGGTGCCTCCCAACGACGGCGGCCTCGCGCTCGGGCAGGCGGCGATCGCCGCGCTGGGCCGCGGGCACGCCTCGAGGACGTGACCCTGCAGGCCGCGTCGCCGGCCGAGTCAGCGAGCGGCAGACGTGAGCACGCCGGCCGAGAGATACTCCCAGAAAGCGTCGGCGATCTCGTCGGACGTTCGTGGGCCGCCGGGCGAGTACCACATCGACACCCAGTTGGCGGCGCCGAAAATCATCAAGCGGAGCATCTTGAGATCGACATGCGCACCGAGGCGCCCGGCCGCGTGCGCGTCGGCGATCAGCCGCGCCCAGTGGGCATCGTACTCGTCGCGCAGGCGCACCATCTCGGCGTGCGCCTCGGGCTCGATCGAGCGCCACTCGAACAGCACGACCGACGTGCTGTCGCGGCTGACGAGGAATCGCAGGTGCGCTCGCAACGCGAGGCGCAGGCGCTCAACGGGATCGACCGCGCCGGCGATCGCGGCATCGACGGCCGCCAGGTCGAGGGCGAGGCCGCGGCGCATGAGGGCGAGCAGGAGTGCGCCCTTGGTCGGATAGCGGTAGTGCAGCGAGCCCGGCAGCATCCCCACGGTGCGGGCAATGTCACGCACGGTGGTCGCCTCGAACCCGCGTTCGCGAAACAGACGCGCGGCACAGTCGAGCACATGCTCGTCCGCGCCGGGCGCGAAGCGCTGCTTGGCCATGAGTCCCTGAATCTACCCAGCTCAACAGATGATGTCAATCGCCCGCCAGCGCGCGTGATAACGTAGCGCCGCTTCACCCCAGTCGAGGAACCGGATGTCGCAGCCAGTTCACTACGCCGTGCACGACCGCGTGGCCGTCATCACGATCGACAACCCTCCCGTGAACGCCCTCGGCCCGGGCGTGCTCGAGGGGATCGCCGCGGGCGTGGCACGTGCGGGGATCGATCCCGAGGTGGTCGCCAGCGTCGTCATCGGTTCGGGGGCCACGTTCATTGCCGGCGCCGACATCAACGTGTTCCGGACGCTGACAACGCCTGAGCAGTCGCTGGCGCGATCGGAAGGCAGCCACGCCCTGCTGCGGCGCATCGAGGACGCGCACAAGCCGGTCGTGGCCGCCATCCATGGGCACGCGCTCGGGGGCGGCCTCGAGACCGCGATGGCCTGCCACTACCGCGTGGCCCTCTCGAGCGCGCGTGTCGGGCAGCCCGAAGTACAGCTCGGCATCATCCCCGGCGCGGGCGGAACCCAGCGCCTGCCGCGCCTCTGCGGCG
Organism: Acidobacteriota bacterium; assembly: GCA_016789685.1. Classification (GTDB taxonomy): domain Bacteria; phylum Acidobacteriota; class Vicinamibacteria; order Vicinamibacterales; family JAFNAJ01; genus JAEUQQ01. Next base: position 13,995 of record JAEUQQ010000551.1, read on the forward strand.
CCGCGCTCGCGCTCGAGATGTGCACCAACGGACGGCCGCTGTCGGCCTCGCATGCCCGGCGCGCCGGGATCCTCGACTTCGTCGTCGATGCCGACCTGCTCGACGCGGCCGTGGCGTTTGCCCTGGCGCGCGCCGCGTCAGACGGCCCTCGCCCGACGCGGTATCGTGACGAGGCCCT
>JAEUQQ010000623.1 GCA_016789685.1 Acidobacteriota bacterium
ACTTGGCGCGCGAGTTCTCGGTGTTGAGGTCGTCCTCGATGGCAAATCCCATCTGGCGGGCGAACGCCTGGGCATCGCGGCCGACGATGAGGTGGTGGTCGGTCTGCTGCATGACGAGGTGGGCGACCTTCGAGGGCGTGCGGATGCCCTCGAGGCATGCCACGCCGCCGGCGCGCTTGCGCGGCCCGTGCATGCAGCAGGAATCGAGCTGGACGACGCCGTCGGCGTTGGGCAGCCCGCCGTAGCCGACGCTGTCGTCGAGGGGATCGAGTTCGACGATGTTGACGCCGGCGATGAGGGCCTCGAGCACGTCGGTCCCGGAGGTCATGAGGCCGAAGGCGGTCTCGACGCACGTCCTGGCGCCGCCGTTCTTGAAGCGGTGGCCGTTGGCCGACGAGACGACGACGGGCGAGGCCGCGCCGGTGCGGACGGCCGGGGCCTGTCCGAAGGCCGGGACGGGCAGCCCGGCGGCGAGGCCGACGGCGGCGCCGCTCTTGACGAACTCGCGGCGGTTGATTCGACGTGACATGGTGACTCCTGCAAGGGTTGGTGGCCGCCGGTGAGGCAGGCGGGCGTTCAGGGTCGCGTGCGCGCGTAGTCTATACCCGTGGAGCGGCGCGCCCCGCCTCGTCGTCGCCGGTCGAGCGGGCCGTCCGGTATTTGACGACGGGGCATCCGGCGACTAGCATCTGTGCCTGTTCATGCGGTTGGTTCTCGTGCTCGCGCCCGGCTCTGCTGTTCCCGGTCTACCCCGGTGAGATGGCGTCGGCACGTTCGCCCCTCCGGTTCCCCACTGGTCCGACCACCTCGTCCTTCCGATATACCGGGGAGCACGGATTGTCTGCCCCACCCTCGTCCGCGCGCTCGTGGTAAGCACCCGGCCGCGGATGGCCACGCAGTGATTGGATAATGCACGCCATGGAACGTCGCTCAGCTTTCCCGAACCTCCCCGACCGGCTCGCCCGGCTCGGCGACCTGGCCAACGACCTGTGCTGGACCTGGCAGGACGAAGCGCGGAACGCCTACCGCCGCCTCGACTACCCGCTCTGGCGTTCGACCGATCACAACCCGGTGCAGATGCTCCACCAGATCGCGCCGGAACGGCTGTCGAAGGTCGCCGCCGACCCCGCGTTCCTGCGCCTGTACGACCGTGCGGTCGCGGCGTATGACAAGGTGAAGCTCTCGAAAGACACCTGGTGGAGCCGCGCCAACGACAGCGGCTCGACCAAGACCATCGCCTACTTCTCGGCCGAGTTCGCGCTGCACCAGTCGCTGCCGATCTACGCGGGCGGTCTCGGGGTGCTGGCCGGTGACCACTGCAAGGAGGCCTCGGACCTGGGGCTGCCCTTCGTGGCCATCGGATTCATGTATCCGCAGGGGTACTTCCACCAGAAGGTGTCGGCCGAAGGCTGGCAGGAAGAGGTCTACGAGAAGCTCGACTGGCGCGACGCGCCGATCGGGCCGGCGCACACGCCCGACGGGGCGGAGTGCGTGATCGCCGTTCCGCTCGGCAACCGCACGGTACTGGTGTCGGTGTGGGAAGTGAAGCTGGGTCGCGCGCGGCTGTTCCTGCTCGACACGGATCTCGAAGAAAACGCCCCGTGGGATCGCGAGCTGTCGGCGCGCCTGTACGGCGGCGACCGCGAGACGCGCGTGCAGCAGGAGATCATCCTGGGCATCGGCGGCGTGCGCGCGCTGCGCGCGCTGGGCATCGACGCCGGGGTGTATCACCTCAACGAGGGTCACGCGGCGTTCGTGGTGCTGCAGCGGATCCGGGAGTTCCTGGAGCAGGGCCGCACGTTCGACGACGCGCTCGACGAGGTGCGGAAGTCGACGGTGTTCACCACGCATACGCCGGTGCCAGCGGGCCACGACGCGTTCCCGTTCCACATGGTCGAAACGCACCTGGCGGGCTGCTGGGGCAGCCTGGGTGACCACCGCGAAGACTTCCTCGCGCTGGGGCGGTACGACAACGGCAGCGGCACGCTGTTCAACATGACGGCGCTGGCCGTCCGCAGCTCGTCGTCGACCAACGCGGTGAGCGAACTGCACGGCAAGGTGACGCGCGAGATGTGGGCGCCGATCTGGCCGGGGACCACGCCAGAGACGGCGCCGGTGACGGCGGTGACCAACGGCGTGCACATGCCGACGTGGATCGCGGCCGACCTCAAGAAGCTGTTCGACAAGTACGTGTCGGGCTGGCGCGAGGCGACCGAGGACGAGTCGCTCTGGAACGGCATCCTCGACGTGCCCGACGACGAGATGTGGGCGATGCGCCAGCAGCTGCGCGCCTACCTGTTCGCCTTCATCCGCGAGCGGATGCGCGAACGCTGGACGAGCGAGCGGGTGACGCCGCCGCGGGTCGTGGCGGGCGGCACGCTGCTCGATCCGACCGCGCTGACGATCGGGTTCGCGCGACGCTTCACGGCCTACAAGCGGCCCGACCTGATCTTCAGGAACCCCGAGCGCCTCGCGAAGATCCTCAACCACCCGCGGCGGCCGGTGCAGCTGGTGTTCGCCGGCAAGGCCCACCCGATGGACGACGGCGGCAAGCACGCGCTGCAGCACGTCTACCGCCAGGCCCTCGACCCGGCGTTCGGCGGCCGCGTGGCGTTCGTGGACGACTACGACCTGCACGTGGCGCATTACCTGGTGCAGGGCTGCGACGTGTGGCTCAACAACCCGCGCAAGCCGATGGAAGCCAGCGGCACGAGCGGGATGAAGGCGTCGGCCAACGGCGTGCCGCACATGAGCATCGGCGACGGCTGGTGGGCCGAGGGATTCACCGGCGCCAACGGCTGGCTCATCGACCCGAAGGGTACGCATGCCGACCAGGCCGCCCAGGACACGGCCGACGCCAACGCGCTCTACGACCTGCTCGAGCACGACCTCGTGCCGACGTTCTACGACCGCGACGACAAGGACGTGCCGGTGGCGTGGGTCGCGAAAGTGAAGGAGGCGATCCGCACGGTGGCGCCGCGCTTCAGCACGCGGCGCATGGTCAAGGAGTACGTGCAGAAGGTCTACCTGCCGGCCCTGCGCTCGTCGGCGAAAGCCTGACGCGCCAGTCCTCGTGGAGGCCCGGCGGGCCGGCGGCCAGCACAGCCGCCTGCCGGGTTCCACCGTGTTCGACCTCGATTCCGCGGCGGGCCATCGACATGACGGGGAGCCATCCTTGTCGCCGACCGGCCACGCCGCATATGATTCCCGACATGTCACGGAAGGCCGTCACCCAGGCAAAGTGCCCGCTCTGCGGGGCCAAGGACGTTTCCGAGCCCAAGGGCGAAGAACGGTACTGCCGCGACTGCTGGGACAAGAAGCTCGCGATCGAGGAGATCGTCGCCCGCGAGTTCGCGCTCAAGCGCTACATCCGCGCGCACAGCGCCGAGAAATACCTGATCTACCACTCGACCCTGAAGCGCCCCTGCGGCCAGATCCTCGTCGTCGACGACGGCTACGATCTGTTCCTGACCATGATCCTGTATCCGGCGTTCGCGTGGGACGATCCCGCGTACCATCTCGAGGGGGATCCCGAGGGACGGTCGTTCGCGGAATTGCTCGTCGACGTGCTCGCCACCGAGATCATCGAACCGTGGGGCGGGGGGAAGTGGCACCTCGAGATTTTTCGTTCGACGCAAGCAGACCCGGAAGACTGGAACGGGGAAATGTAGTACGGCATCATCCCTCGTAAGGAGGCTCGTATGGCTCTCGCAAGACTGGCTCGATTGCTCGTCTTCACTGCGGCGACCGCGTTCGCCGTCACCCTCGTCTCGCCTGCATTCGCGCAGGCGCCTGCCGCTCCTGCCGCGGCAGCCAAGCCCAAGAAGTACATTCCGCCGGTCAAGGGTGTCGCCAAGGTCCAGATGACCAAGCCGGCGCCGAAGCCCGATGGCAAGGACATCGTCACCGTCATCAAGATCAAGAACATGATGGAGGGGACGATTGCCGGGCTCCGCGTCGACGAATACTGGTACGACAAGGCCAACAAGATGGTGGCCGGCGACACGCAGCGCGTCCGCACGCCGATTCAGCCCGGCGAGATCGTGACCATCACGCTGCGGACGCCCCGGACGCCCGGCATGAACAGCAGTCAGTACCAGATCAGCCACGCCAACGGCACGATCAAGGCCGAGGCGGTTTCGAAGATCGAGTAGGTCGCGCACCGCGAACGCGGCCGCAGGCGGCGGCGTTCGAGCGCAAGCCGTGATGCCAGCGCGCATCACGGCTCCGGGAAGGGGCGCATCGGCGTGCGCCCCGCGTCGCGTCGCGCCTCAGCGATCGACGCGCAGCCGCGGCCCGAGCCACGGCACCAGCCAGCGCTGGCCCGCCCACGCCCTGGCCAGGCAGAGCACCCACACCAGCACGCCGACCACCCACGTCACCTGCCCGAGGATGGCCGCAGCGCGGAACCCCAGTGGCGACAGGAACACCAGCACGAAGCTGAGCCCCCAGCACCCCACGCCGGCGAGCCAGATCACGCCGAACACCCGCACGGCCTGGCGGGCGTGGAACCGCACGTAGGCGTTGGTGGGCTCGATGGCCAGCATCAGCGCCCCGCTCACCCACCACATCGCGTAGGCCAGGCATGCCGCGGCTCGCGGCGACAGTCCGGAGACGGTCGCCGCCGCATCGGCCGCAGGCGTCGGGCGTAACCGATGGTCGGCCACGCGCGCGCGGCCGGTCCGCGAACCACGTCGCCGCCAGGCGACGGGTCGACCTTGACGAACGTCACCGGCCCGGCGTGCATCGGGACGCCGACGACGACATACGGCGTCGTCACGACCTGCCCGACCATCGTGTCGGCCGCAGGTGGGCGCTCGGCGTAGGTGATGACCAGCGTCTCGCCATCACGCGCCACGCCCACGACCTCGACCGCGTAGCCTGCCGTCGGACGCTCGCCAAGGAAGACCGCGGCCAGCATCGTGTTGGTGAAGGTGACGGTCGGCATCTTCCGGCGCGTGGTCAACGTGCCCCAGAACGCCTGGAGTTCCTCGGCCGAGCGCACGAGCACGTCCTTGTACGCGGTGACGCCGCTCATCGGCCCGCGATCGACCGGCACGATGGCGCGGCCTTGCTGCGAGGGCGCGGGGGCCGGCCGGCGCGGCGCGTACACGCGCACCTCGGTCTCGCGGACGGCGACGGGCATGTCGCCGAGGCGCGAACGCGCCTCGACGCGCAGGACGTAGCGGCCCTCGGCAACGTCCTTGAGCGGCACGTCGGCCGTGTAGCCATACCCGCCGCGCGTGCCCTTGAGCTCGGCGTTCGAGCGCTGGTCTTCGGTCTTGAACACCGCGGCCCCCTTCTCGTCGACGAGCGTCGTCGTGATGTCGACGGTGTGGGGCTTGGTCTCGTTGTCGTAGATCTCGGCGAACAGCGACAGCGTCTCGACGGTGAGGAAGTCGCGCACGATCGACGGCGGCGTCTTGAGCACCTGCGACAGCTGCTCGTCGGGCCGCGCCGTTGGCGCGAGGCCGGCGGCATTGCTGGTGATCACGAGTCCGCTCATCGAGAAGGCGTCCTTCCAGAAGTTGGGCACCTCGAGGTCGTACAGCACCGAGCCGACCTTGCCGCCGCTCTCACGGGCCGCCACGCGCAGCTGGTAGCGTCCAGGCTCGAGTTCGATGCGCGCAATCATCCGGAACCCGCCGGCGAGCACCCGCTGGTG
>JAEUQQ010000662.1 GCA_016789685.1 Acidobacteriota bacterium
CGGCGAGCCGGTGCGACACGCCCGAGTTGATGACGATGATGTCGGCGGCCCCGGGTAGGGGGAGGCGCTCGTAGGCGAGCGAGCGGCAGTCGAGCAGGAGGGCCGACTGCGCGTCGGCCAGCGACGCGCACATCTGGTCCATGATGCCGACGGGCGCACCCACCAGGTCGTTTTCGGCCTCCTGCGCCAGGCGCGCGAGCCTGACGTCGTCGAGCTCGAGGCCGTTGACCGCGCGCAACGCCCTGAGCAGGGCAACCTCGAGGGCGGCAGACGACGAGACGCCTGACCCGAGCGGGACGTCGGAATCGATCCAGGCATCGAAGCCGCCGACGGTGAAGCCCGCGCGCCTGAGCACGAACGTGATGCCCTGCACGTAGTCGATCCATTCGCCGTAGCGATGCTCGTGGCCGAGCGAGTACACGACCACCCCTTCGTCGGGCAACGTGCGGCTGAAGACGCAGGCGCGGTCGTCACCGCGGGGGGCGAGCGCCACGTGCGTGGCCTGGGGAATGGCCGTCGGCAGCACGAACCCGCCGTTGTAGTCGGTGTGCTCGCCGATGAGGTTCACGCGGCCGTGCGCGCTGGCGACCACGGCCGGCTCGCCGCCGAACTGCGCCGCGAACGCGCGCGCCACCGTGGCGTCGGGCCCCGTCACGGCCGGATCCTCGCCGCGTAGCCCCCGCCGGGCGCGAGCGCGATCGTCACCTTCGACGACGCGGTGACTCGCTGCGTGGCGGTCGAGACATCCTCGCCGCGCCGGCTCGCGTTGGGGCCATCGGCGTGCGACTCGAGCGTGAACGTGCCGCTGGGCAGGAACGACAGGTCGAGTGTGAATTCGCGCGGCGTCCAGTCGGTGATGGCGCCGATGTACCACTCGCGCCCGCTGCGGCGCGCGAGCACCACGTAGTCGCCGATCCTGCCTTCGAGCACCCGCGTCTCGTCCCACGTCGTCGGCACCGCCGAGAGGAAGCCCATCGATGCCGTCTCGGGGCGGTAGTTGGACGGCGAGTCGGCGAGCATCTGCAGCGGGCTCTCGAAGATCACGTAGAGCGCGAGCTGGTGGGCGCGCGTGCCCTGGCTCATCGGGCGGTTGAAGACGACCGCGAAGTCCTTCTGCGGCGCGTTGATCATCGCGCCTGGCGTGTAATCCATCGGCCCGAGGAACATGCGGGTGAACGGCAGCGTGGCGTCGTGGTCGGGGTGCGCGTGCGCGCTCCACTTGGCCCACTCGAGGCCGCGGACGCCTTCGGTCGTGATCAGGTTGGGCCACGTGCGCGTCATCAGGGCCGGCTTCTGGTTGCCGTGGAAGTCGACGAGCATCTTCCGCTTCGCGGCCTCGGCGCTGATGCGGTGGTAGTAGTCGATCACCTTCTGGTCGTCGCGCTGCATGAAGTCGACCTTGATGCCCTGCACGCCCCACCGCTCGAACTGGTCGAGCGCGGGGATCAGCTGCGCGTCGAGCGTGTTCCACACCACCCACAGGATGATGCCGACACCCTTGCCCTTCGCGTACGCCGTGAGGCCCGCGACATCGATCTGGGGCACCACGTCGAGCACGTTCCCGAGCCTGTACCAGCCTTCGTCGAGGATCACGTACTGCAGCCCGTTGGCTGCGGCGAAGTCGATGTAGTGCCGGTACGTCGCCGTGTTGAGGCCGGCGGCGAAGTCGACGCCGAAGATGTTGTTGGCGTTCCACCAGTCCCAGGCCACCTTGCCGGGGCGGATCCACGACGTGTCGGCCACGCGCGACGGCGACGCCAGCAGGTAGACGAGCGCGTTGGTGATCAGCGCGCCGTCGTCGTGCGCGATGCCGAGGATGCGCCAGGGATACGTGCGCGTGCCCGACGTCCGCGCGATGTAGTCGGCGGCCGTCGTGACGCGCAGGTCACGGTCGCGCGTCAGCGTCTCGTCGAGGGCGTACGGCGGGAAGGTCGCGGCCAGGGCGCGCCCGCCGGTGCCGCGCAGCCACAGCCCGGGATAGTGCTCGACGTCAGACTCGGCGATGGCGACCTTGACGTCGCGCGCATCGACGACGGCGGGCAGCGAGGCGATGTTCTTCGCCGCCAGGTCCGAGAGGGCGCGCGGCAGGTAGTGGCGCTCGTTGTGCGAGAAGAACGACTGCTCTTCGGGGTAGTAGACGGGGAAGTCGGCGGCGAACGCGAACGTTGCGTCTTCGGCGACGACCGTGACGTCGGCCTCCGCGAGCGACGTCTCGAAGCGGTAGGCGACACCCTCGTCGTACGCGCGGAACACGACGGCGTACTGGCCATCGAAGTCGAGGCGCACTTCGTTGTAGTGGTCGCGCAGGCGTGCCGCTTTCTGCCTGACCGGCGGCTCGACGACCCCGTCGTGACGGCGTGCTGTGCTCTTCAGCAGCCTCGGGGCAGCACCCAGCACCTGCTGGTCGATGCGCATCGACAGCGTGCAGGCACCGGTGATCGCGCGGTCGTCGACGTCGATGGCGTACGACAGGCGATCGGCGACCGTGATGCGGACGCGAATCCGCTGGTCGGGCGATTCGAGGATGAGGGGGGCGGCGGTTTGTGCGTGCGAGAGGTCCGCGACGCACCCGACGAGCAGCAGCGCGCGACCGAGCGCGATGGCATGACGCATGGTGACCTGGTGTCCTTCCTCCCGGCCACCGGGTCGCCGGATGGCCCGGGGCGCCCGCGCGTGCGGGCCAGCCCCGGGCCATGGACGGATGCGTTACCCGATGCTGCCGAGTGCCTCCGAGACGACGCCCCGGAGCATCGCCACTTTATACGCGTTGTGCTCGAGCGGCGTAGCCCCATTCAGCGCGGCGGCCGCGACCCGGGCGCGCGTGGGTTCGTCGAGGCGCCTGCCGATGAGCATCCGCTCGGCGCCTTCGACGCGCCAGGGGATCGGCGCGGCCGCGCCGAGCACGATGCGGGCGGCCGTGACCTTCCCCTGCTCGATCGTGATGGCAGCCGCGCACGCGGCCAGCGCGAAGTCCCAGCTCGCGCGCGCCCTGGCCTTGCGGTAGACCGAGACCAGGCCGGCCCGCGGCGCCGGCAGCGAGATCGTCGTCACGAGTTCGCCTGGCGCCAGCACGTTCTCGTGCGTCATGTCCTTCTCGGGCAGCACGAAGAACTGCTGGATGGGCACGCTCCGCGTCCCCTTCGGCCCCGCGATCGACACGATCGCGTCGAGCGCGGTCAGCGCCGTCGCGGTGTCTGACGGGTGCACGATGAGGCACGTGCTTCCGCCGAACACGCAGTGGTAGCGGTTGTCGCCCTGCATGGCGTAGCAGGTGTCGCCGGCCTTGCGCGCGCAGTCGTAGCCGCCCCTGAAGAACCAGCACCGCGGACGCTGGCACAGGTTGCCGCCCAGCGTGCCCTGGTTCCGCAACTGCGGGCTCGCCACCGACGCCGCGGCCTGCGCGAGCGCCGGATAGCGGCCCGCGACGAGCGCGTGCTTCACGATCGTGGTCAGCGAGGTCAGCGCCCCGATGCGGAGCCCGCCGTCGGCCGTTTCGGCGATGCCCGTCATCGCCTCGATGCCGCCGAGCGACACCACCGCCTTGGCCGTGAAGACCTCGTCGCGGAGGCAGCCGATCAGGTCGGTGGCGCCAGCCGCCGGCCGGCTCTCTGGCCTGGCGAGCAACGCCACCGCCTCGTCGATCGAACGGGCACGGACGTACGCAAACGGCGGGATCATGACCGCACCCCCTTCGCCGGCGTGCGTGGTGCGGCGAGCGCATCGAGCACCCGCTGCGGCGAGATCGGCGCGTCGACGACGCGTACGCCGAGCGCGTGCGCGACGGCGTTGGCGATGGCGGCCGCCGCGGGAATGGTGGCCGGCTCGCCGAGCCCCTTCGTCGCCGCGATGTTGCAGGTCGTGTCCTTCGGATCGACCGCCACGATCACCGGCGCCACGACCGCGTCGAGCGCCGTCGGCACCTTGTAGTCGTGCATGTTCGCGTTGAGGACGCGCCCCGTGTGCGCGGCGTCCATGATGCGGTCTTCGGTCAGCGCCAGGCCCTGGCCCATCGTGATCGCGCCGATCACCTGGTTGTCGTAGGTGAGACGGTTCATCACCTTGCCGCTGTCCTGCGCGGCCAGGTAGCGCTGGATCCTGACCAGGCCCGTCCGCGTGTCGACCTCGACCTCTGCAAAGTGCACGCCCCACGGGTTCACGGCCATGCCGTGCGTGTCGGGACCCCGGACGCCTACCCCGACGAGCACGCCGCGCTGTGCCAGCGGGCGGAACTGCCTTATGACGATGCGCTTCGAGGGATCGGCGGTCACGAACACCGCGCCGTCGGCAATCGACAGCGCCGTGGCGTCGACCTTGAGATCGGCCGCAGCCAGCGCGAGCAGTTGCCGCTTGACCTCGATCGCCGCGGCCCGGATGGCTGGCGCCTCGGTGGGCACGGTCTTGCTCCCGCCGCTGGCGCCCGTGTACTGCGTCGTCGCCGTGTCGGCGTGCTCGATGCCGATGCGGTCGACCGGCACGCCGAGTTCCTCGGCGACAATCATCGCGGCCCATGTCTTGGTGCCGTTGCCGATGTCAGAGGCGCCCATGTTGACGCTGGCCGTGCCATCGGCCACGAGGCGCACGATGATCGTGGCGGGCGGGCTGCCGCCGCCGCCGCGCCACATGCCTGCCGCGACGCCGACCCCGCGTCGTACGGGGCCGGCTTGCGGCACCCGGGCGCGCGCCTCGGTCCATCCGAACGTCTTCGCCCCCTCGGTCAGGCAGGTGGCGAGGCCGGTGCTGGTGTAGCGCGCCTGGTCCTGGCGTCCCTGGCTGATGTCGGGGACGTTCTTCAGCCGCAGCGCCACCGGGTCCATGCCCAGCTTCGCCGCAAGCGTGTCCATCGCCTGCTCGAGCGCCCAGGCGCCCTGCGGGTGGCCCGGTCCGCGGAACGGTCGCTCGGGGCCCGCGTGAATGTAGACGTTCGTCGACACCGTGTTGACGTTGGGGCAGCGATACAGGTCGAGCGGGAGCCAGTTGACGCCGCCGGTGCCGCCGGCCGAGTACGCGCCGCCCGATCCGGTGCACGAGAAGTCGATGGCCGTCAGCGTGCCGTCCTTCTTCGCGCCGAGCTTGACGGTCATGCGCACGGCGGGACGGTTGCCGATCGCGCGCATCGTGTCTTCGCGCGTCATGAACAGCCTGACCGGCCGCGCGGCCTGCTTCGCGAGCAGTGCGGCGATGACGCCGTACTTGCCGGTGTCGAGCTTGCTGCCGAAGCCGCCACCCATGTAATGGCCGATGACGCGCACGTTCGACAACGGCAGGGCGAGCGCGCGGGCGTAGGTGTTCTGCGCCGGGAACACGCCCTGCAGCGAGTCCCACGCCACCAGCTTCGGGCCGTCCCACCGCACGACGGCGCCGTGCAGTTCGATCGGGACGTGCAACTGGGTGCCGGTCGAATAGGTGCCCTCCACGGTGACCTCGGCGGCGGCGAAGCCGGCGGCCACGTCGCCGCGACCCTGTGCGCGCGGGTCGCCGGCGCGGTTGGTCGGGCCGTCGAGCACCGCGGGCGCATTCGGCGCGAGCGCGGCGTCGAGTCCGACGACGTTCGGCAGGACCTCGTATTCGACGACGATGGCGCGCACGGCGTCGAAGGCCTGGTAGGGCGTGTCTGCCGCGACGGCCGCGATCTCGTCACCGGCAAACCGGCAATGCGTGTCGAGCAGGCGGCTGACGTAGCCTTTTTCGCCGGGATACCAGGGGATGTCGGCACCGGGCGACTCTGGCGTCAGCACGGCCCGCACGCCCGGCATCTTCGCCGCGCGGCTCGCGTCGAGCTTCTTCACACGGGCGTGTCCGTGCGGGCAGCGCAGCACGGCGGCGTGGAGCATGCCCGGCAACGTGATGTCTGAAGGGTAGACGGCCGTGCCGCTGACGCGCTCGTACGCGTCGATCTTCGGCAGGCGCTGCCCGACGACCTTCGTGTCTGTCCAGGCCGGGATGTCGGCCGTGCCGGTTGGCGTGTTGAGCGCCTCGGCCAGGGCGGCTTCGAGCTCGACGCCCTCGAGGGCGACGTCGTTGCAGATCATGATCGTGCCCCCTTCAGCTCGGCGGCGCGCTGCGCGGCCTTGAAGATGTGCGCGTAGGTGCCACAGCGGCACAGGTTGCCCGACACGCCCTCGCGCACCTCGTCGATGGTGGGCGCCGGCGTCTTCTGCAGCAGCCCTTCGACCGCCATGATCTGGCCCGGTGTGCAGAACCCGCACTGCAGCCCGTCTTCTTCGGCAAACGCCCGCTGCACAGGCCCGAGGGCTTCGCCCTGCATCAGGCCCTCGAGTGTCGTCACGGCATGGCCGTCGGCCTCGACCGCCAGTGTCATGCACGCGTACCGTGTCTCGCCGTCGATCAGCACGGTGCATGCGCCGCACTCGCCGCGCTCGCAGCTTGTCTTGGTTGCGGTCAGGCCGAGACGCTCGCGCAGCACGAACAGCAGCGACCATCGCGGCTCGACCGACAGGCGCCGCGCTTCACCGTTGACGGTGATCGTGACGGCGCGCTGGCCGTCTGCCGCCGTCATGTCTGGCGGAGCCTCGTTGGCCGTTGACGCTGCGAGGTGGGCAGCCGAGACGACGCCGATGGCGCCGGTGCTGACCGAGGTCAGGAAACCACGCCGGCTGACGCCGGCATCGTGGGGAGTGTCGTGCGGGTCGTGCGAGTCCATCGCCCCTCCGAGGCGTCTGCCGCGTGGGCAGAACGCCATCCGCTTGGTGCGCTACCACGCACCACGCACGCGAGCGACGACGGGTTGCGGGGCGCGGACAACGCGTCCCGGCAACCCACGGAGGCGGATGGCAGGCATCCACACGTATCGCGGGTGCGCGGCGCACACAGGCGCGGCGGTCGGCAGGAGCGCGATGCGGCGCAGCTCGAGAAGAGGATGGCGCTCGAGACGATGGCCGCGCGGCGAGTATATCTCTGCACGGCAGCGCCTGCATCCCTATGGCGCAATGGTGTGGAGTGGCGGATACACCCGCGAGTGCGCCAGGCCCGGATGGCGCGTCCCGTAGCGTCTGGGCACGTCCTGGGTCCAGTTGCTCGGGATGGTGAGGCAGGCGACCAGCAGCAGCGCGAACGCCACGCGCTGTCTGGTCGTCGCCGGTACATCGGCGACCGGAGCCGACGCGTCGCGCGGCGCGGCGCTCCGCAGGCGGCCGAGGCGACGCAGACGTGACCTGGCGAGCAGGAGGGCGCCGACGGCCGCCATCACGAGGTTGAGCGTCTGCCCCGTGCCGAGGGCGAGACGATGTGTCGGGTAGTCGCGGAAGAGATCCACGAAGAGGCGCAGGAACGCGTACCAGAACACGAAGCGCGCTGCCACGGCGCCCGGCGTCGGGTTGGTGCGGCGCACGTGCAGCAGGTAAGGCACGAGCAAGAGGTTCTTGAGCCCGTCGTAGAGCACGACCGGGTGCCTGAGGCCTTCGGCGTCGGGGAACTTCACGGCGCACCACACGTCGGTGACGGCGCCGACGATCTGCCCGTCGATGAAGTTGCCGATCCGGCCAAGGCCCATCAGCACCGCCCCGGGGATGACGAGCGCATCGGCCAGCGCGAGGAAGGGCGTCCGGTGCGTCGCGGAGAACAGCAGCGTCGCCGCCAGCGCGCCGAGCATGAGCCCGTGCGTCGCCATGCCCCCGAGCCAGAGGGCCGGGATGAGGTGCGGCGACGCCTGGTAGAGCGGCCACTCGTCGAAGGCGATCTGGACGGCGCGTCCGCCGGCGAGTACCCCCACGGCGAACCAGAGCGCGAGCGTCCACACATCGCGTTCGGTCAACGCGAGCGCGCCGCGATGACGACGCAGGAAGCACAGCAACTGGATGAACGCGAGCGTGTAGCTCAGGCCGTACCACCAGAGGTACACGCCGCCGACGTCGGCAATGACGGGATCGATGTCGTGGACGAACGGCCCGCGCACGCCCTCAGCCTTGTGCGGCGAGCGACGCGGTGTCAACCTCGTCGCGCACCTGACGCAGCCAGGCACGACAGCCGAGGAGCCACAGCGCCGACAGCGCCACGCCGCCCAGGACCAGCGTGGCAGGGATCGCGATGGGCTTCGTGGCCAGGGCGTGGAGGGCGAGGGCGCCGGCGGCCGCCAGGCGCAGCGCCTCTGACGCGCCCGCCCACCAGCGGCGTTCGGTGAGGCCTGCGCCGTTGCCGAGCGACCAGAGCACGAACACCACGCTGGCCGCCAGCGTCAGCACGTCGGTCCGCGACGGCGCAGAGACGAGCAACGAGACCGCGAATCCGAGCGTCACGAGGAACTGCAGCGACACGTAGAGGCTCACCCGCACCGGCGCGCGCGCGTCGTAGCGCACGACATGCGCCGGGTCGACGGCCGGCGCCGGCGCGCGCGCGGGCAGGCCGGCCGGACGCCATCCCTGCGGCGCCACCCAGACGCGCAGCTTGTCGGCCCATCGGGGCGCCATCCACGCGTCGCGCACGAGATCGGCCCACACATGCAGGTTGGCCCACACCGGGTTCCACGAGTCGAGCGGCTTCGTGAGGCCGTACACCGGCGGTTCGACCTCGGGTTCGAACGTGCCGAACCAGCGGTCCCACACGATCAGCACTCCGGCGTAGTTCTTGTCGAGGTACTGCGCGTTGCGCGCGTGGTGCACGCGGTGGTGCGACGGCGTGTTGAGCACCCACTCGAGCCAGCCGAGGCGGTCGATGACGCGGGTGTGGATCCAGAACTGGTAGAGCGTGTCGAAGGCCGAGACGGCGAGGAACCACAGGGGCGGGAAGCCCAGCAGGGCCAGTGGCAGGTAGAACACCCACGAGAAGAGCGACTGCGTGGCGCCCTGGCGCAACGCGACCGTGAGGTTGTACTCCTCGCTCGAATGGTGCACCACGTGCCCGGCCCAGGGCAGGTTGCGCTCGTGCGAGATGCGGTGGAACCAGTAGTACCCGAGATCGACGCCGAGCAGCAGCGCGACCGCTGCCGCCCACTTCCCCCCGGATGAGTACGTCTCGACCGCCACGACGTTCCACTCGCGCACCGACACGAACTGGTAGCACCAGAGGTACCCGGCAAACACCGCGGTCTTGAGGAAGATGCCGATGACCTGGTCGGCGATGCCGCACCCGAGGTCGCTGAGCGAGTCGTTGAGACGGTAGTCGTCGCGGTGGAGGGCCAGGCCGGCGGCGAACTCGAGGCCGATCAGGAGAAAGAAGAACGGGATCGCGTACGTGATGTACGGGATGCCGCTGCCGAGCGCGCGATCGATGAAGGTGACGTCCATGCGCCGATTCCGCCGTCGGGCCGCGAGGCCCGGATGCCTGAGCTGGTGCGCAGCATCATGCCAGAAGTCGGCTCGACCCGCCCAGGAAGGTGCGCAACTGTTCGAACGCCTTGCCGCGGTGACTGACCTCGCGCTTGCGTTCGAGCGGGACCTCGGCAAGCGTCAGGTCGAACGGCGGGTGGTAGAAAATCGGGTCGTACCCGAACCCGTGCCGGCCGCGCGGGCGGCGCGTGATCTCGCCCTCGACCACGCCGCGCGCCTCGAACACGACCTCGTCGCCCCGCACCAGGGCGAGGGCGCACACGAACCGGGCGGCGCTCGTCTCGACGCCCTTCGCATCGAGCATCGCGAACATCGTCGCGAACTTCTCCTCGTACGTCGCCCCCGGGAAGCGCGCCGACATCACGCCAGGCGCGCCGTCGAGTGCATCCACTTCCAGGCCCGAGTCGTCGGCCACCGTCAACAACCCCGTGGCGCCGGCGTAGTAGCGCGCCTTGAGCAGCGCGTTGGCCTCGAACGTTGCGCCCGTTTCGTCGGGCTCCGCGATGGGCAGCAGGTCGGCGAGCGTGCGCAGGGCAAACGGCACGTCGCGCAGGATGTCGCGGATCTCGCGCAGCTTGCCCGCGTTCGACGTCGCGATGAGCAGCGGCGTCACGCCAGGAAGCCCCCGACGATGGCGCGCTGCTTCTCGACGAGTTGCGCGATGCCCTGGCTGCCGACCTCGAGCAGGTCGTCGAGCGCGGCGCGGTCGAACGGCTTGCCCTCGGCCGTGCCCTGCACTTCGATGAAGCGCCCGTCGCCGGTCTTGATCACGTTCATGTCGACCTCGGCGCGCGAGTCTTCGTCGTACGCGAGGTCGAGCAGCGCGACGCCATCGACGATGCCGACGCTCGTGGCGGCGACGTAGTCGGTCACCGGGACCGCCGGGATCTTCCCGGCCGCCCGCAGGGACTGCAGCGCGAGCACCATCGCCACGAAGGCGCCGGTGATCGAGGCCGTGCGCGTGCCGCCGTCGGCCTGGATGACGTCGCAGTCGATCCAGATCGTGCGTTCGCCGACCTTCTCGAGATCGACCACGGCCCGCAGTGACCGCCCGATCAGCCGCTGGATCTCCATCGTCCGGCCGCCGACCTTGCCGCTCGCGGCTTCGCGCGTCGAGCGCGTGGTCGTCGCGCGGGGCAGCATGCCGTACTCCGCGGTGACCCAGCCCTTGCCCGAGCCGCGCAGGAAGCCAGGGACGCGGTCTTCGATGCTGGCCGCGCACACGACGCGCGTGCGGCCGACCTCGATCAGCACCGAGCCTTCGGGGTGCATCTGGAAGCCGGGCGTCAGGGTCGTGGGGCGAAGTTCGAGGGGAGCGCGGGCGTCGGAACGGGTCATGTGCAGGTGCTTTCGTCAGGAGGTCGAGACACCGGAGCCGCTACGTCGACCGGGCACGGGAGCGTGCACGCGACGAAGGGCTCGGTCGAGGGCCTCGGTCGAGGATCGTCGCCACGTCGTGGCGTGAGGCCAGCTTCGCGAGCGTCGTCGACTCGAGGAACCGGACGTATGACGCCTTGACGCGCCGCCAGTCGCGGTGCGCGGCGCAGGCCGTGACATCCGAACACGGATTCGTGTTGTCGAGCAGGCACTCGGTCGCGCTGCGTGCGGGGTCGAACAACTCGACGACTCCGGCGAGGGTGATCGACTTCGGCGATCGAGCGAGCCGATAGCCTCCGCCGACCCCGCGCGCGGCGTCGACGAGGCCCGCCGTTCCAAGGGCCCTGAGGATCTTGGCGAGGTAATTGTGCGGGATGCTCGCGCGGCGCGCGAGGTCGCGTCCGCCCAGGGCATCGCCCTCGGGAATGCTGGACAGCTCGAGCAGCGCGCGAACGGCGTGTTGGGCGGTGACTGAGATCATGGTGCAGGCGGCGACGTCCGTGCGGTCCAGGGTTACATCCCAGCCCACGGACCGCCCCGGAGGTGGGATCTCGGCACGTGAGGACTCGGATCGTAGGACCCAGAACGGTAGTCCACCGACGACAGGGGCGTCAATGGGTGTCACCGGGATTTGTGTCACCGGGATGAGTGGCCGGCAGCAACATCGTCGCGCCGTTCTACCCGACGATCGAGGCGCCGGTCTTGACGCGGCACTACCGGTAGCCCGCCGGCGGCACGGCGCCCATCACCTGAGCCGTGTCGCCAGCGCATTGGTCCCCGCGGCCCAGAACACGCCGCCAGGCGAGGTGTACATCGCGCGCTCCACGACGATCTGCGCCGGCGGATCGCCGAGGCTCTCGATGACGGTGCCGAAGCGTCTGCCGGCTGTTGCCGGGAACTCGGCGGCGACATCCACGTTGAAGCGGCTGTGTGCACCGACGATGAAGGTGCGCTCGACCGGCGCCGTGTCTTCGAACAGGAGGCGGACCCGAACGCTTGCCGACGTCTCGGACGTGTTCGCCACCAGGATGTACGTCGCGGCATCGGACGTGCCGCCGACTTCGCCCTCGGCGAGTCCCCACACGGTCCCCGTGGCTGTGGCGCCAGGCGAATTGTGCGCTTCGTACCACCCGTCG
>JAEUQQ010000663.1 GCA_016789685.1 Acidobacteriota bacterium
GGATCGATCGGCTCGGCGAACTGCACGCGCACCGTCGTCGTCACCGGCACGCCGCTCGCACCCGCCGAAGGCGTCAGCTGCAGGATCGCGGGCGGCGTCACGTCGCGCGACGTGAACGTCATCGTGAATGGCGGCATCACCTTGCCGTAGCGATCGGTGACATTGCGCACGCTGAGCGCGTGCCGCGTGTGCTCGAGCAACGGCTGCAGCGGCGTGAAGACGACCGTCGTGTCACCCGCCTCGACCGACAGGACGCCCGTCACCTGGCTCGTCGGCGACGCCAGCACGACGTTGGCCGGCACGACCGTCGAACGCGCCAGCGCTTCAGAGAAGGTCACGCGGACGACGCTGTCGAACGCCACTCCGGTGGCACCGCTCAGGGGACTCGTGCTCGTCACGAGCGGCGCGCTCTCGTCGAGGACGATGTCGCCAAGATCCACCGTCGACGCGGTGACGGCGACGCTGCGCGTGGCGACTCCGTCACCGAGCGGATCCGTCAGGGTCAGCAACTCGAGGCCGCCAGGGGGTACGGCATCGAACGCGAACACCCCGTCTGCGTCGGTGGCCGCGAACATGTGCGTGGCCGGCGCGCCGTTGGGCCCGGCAACCAGCAGGTCGGCAACGATGCCCGACTTCGGGATGGCGCCCGCCACGAGCGCGCGGCCCGTGACCCGGGCCACCGGCGACAGCACGAGGCGGACGCTGGCGGTCGGCGGCACCAGCGTCCCCGAGGCGATCGCCCGCTGACCCGTGATGGGCCCGTCGGCCGTCACGCTGAATGTCTGCGCGGTGATGTTCGAGAACGTGAAGCGTCCGGCGCCGTCGGTCGCGCCGTAGCAACCACGCCGGCGCGCACGTCCCTGGCACACCACGGCCGCCTCATCGTCGCTCACCGGGCAGGCCGGTGGTGTGATGGCCTCGCATCCCGACGTCGGCTGCCCTTCGAGAAACAGCGGAACGAAGGCGGCGGGCGTGACACCGTCTGACTGGAACACCTGCCCGGTGACCGAGGACGTCGCGCGCACCACGAGGTCGATGCGGATCGTGTCGCCCTCGAACGCCAGTTCGCCGATGGCGGTGCCGCGCGCGAACCCGCCCACCTGCGGCTCGGCCGACACGCTGACCCGGCCGACGAGCACCTGGTCGATCGCATAGCGGCCGTCTGCGTCGGCCGTCGCCTCGCGTGCGCGGACGAACGACGACGTCTCGGTGAACAGCGAGACCCGGGCAAACGGCGAGGGTGCGCCCGACTCGTTGAACACGGTGCCCTCGACGCGCCCGAACTGGGGCCGCCGCACGGTGAGGATCACCGGCAGGTCGATCAACTGGCCCTCGCGCGTCAGTTGTTCGTCGAGACGTGCGTTCGCATACACGCGACCCGACGGCGTCTCGAACGACTTCTGGACGTCGATCGAGAACGTGCTGACGGGGATTCCGGGGAAGTAGAAGCGCCCATCCACGTCGGTGAACGACGTCAACTGCACCGCGGCGCGGCCGCTCGGCACCCGCGCGGTCAGGTCGGTACGCGCACCGATCACGGGCACCAGGCTGCCGCCTTCGAGCACGGTCCCGCGCACGAGGCCGATGCCGTACTGCACCACCGGAATGTCGATCTCGCGCCCTGCGAGG
>JAEUQQ010000674.1 GCA_016789685.1 Acidobacteriota bacterium
TCGAGGCGCCGCCCGGCGGTGGAGCGGATGACCTCGTTGAGGCGCGGGATGGCGAGGTACTTCGTCTTCCAGATTTCCAGCATCAGCCCCTGGAACCCGGGAGACAGGAAACCGACGCGGCCGCCGGCGTAGCCGTCGAGAAAGATGGCGTCGAAGTGCTTCGCGACCAGCGTGGCGCGGACCTGCGGCAGCCACTCGATGCCGCGCGATACGGGGCGATCGCCGAAGGCGACGATCAGGTGCAGCACGTCGGCGAGATCGCCCCAGAGCACCTTCTCGTCGAGCGAGGCGAAACGCGGCGTGGTGCCGGGAACGCGGTCGCCGCGCTGCTGCGCGGCGCGCGCGCCCTCGGACGGCGACGCCACGCGCGCCAGGGTGGAGCGGAATCCCTGGAGGCGCTCGCGCGTCAGGTTCGCCTTCAGGAACTCCACGGCGTACGCGTTCGCGAAGTAGAACTCCTGGTCGCCAGCGAGCGCCGCGAGCCACGGCGTCCAGTCGTGCGCCAGCAGGGTGTCGAGCAGCGCCGACAGGTCGCCGACCGTCACGTCGGGGTGGAACTTCACCGCCTGCCAGAAGTGCTCGGTGGAGTCGTACGTGGCGCCGTAGAGCCGGATGCCTTCGTCGATGATGTACCAGTTCGACAGCACGCGTCCCGGTATCGACGACGAGGCGCTCCAGCAGTTGAGGCTCGTCGACCAGCGGTCGCGCACCCGGAGCAGCGCATCGGTGTACGCCTGCGTGGTGAGCTGCCAGTGCCGCCCGGCATGCACGACCGCCGCGTCCGCGGATGAAGGCGTGCTCGATGCCTGACGCCTCGCCAGGGCGTTGACCGCGCGCGCGATGTCGTCGCGGGTGTGCGTCAGCAGGATCTCGAGTGGCCACTCGGTGTCCATTGACACGATGCGGCTCTCGACGCCGCGCTGCATCAGGCCTTGTGCGAACGCCTGGCGCGCGGCGGGGGAGTCGAACCTCCAGCGGCCGGCCTCGCGATCGATGTGGTCGAACAGTTCGCCAAGGGTGTCGAAGCGGATCAGCGCGTGCAGGGCAGGCCTGACCAGGCGGCCCTGCACGCTGACGCGCGTCGCAGGATCGACGAGCCGCTGCAGCGTGAGCCGGGGTGCAGCCGCGTCGGCCTGCGCCGACACCCGGCCGTGCCCCGCGGCCCAGAGGCCGGTGGCCAGCACCGCCACAACCATGCCGCGCGCGTGCGCCATGCGGGCCATGGAACGCCTGCTCAGAACACCACCGGCATCTTCTGCCGCGTTTCGAGGTTGAACAGGCCGAGGTCGCTGAGCGAGTACTTCCAGGGATCGCACGTCAGGTTCATGAACGTGATCTGATCGGTGGGATGCTGCGCCAGCGCCGCCACTGGCTTCAGGTCGCGCGCGACGGCGTCGAGCCTCCTGATCGTGTCGGCGACGATCGAGGGGTCGTCGTCGCTCATCAGGCCTGCGACCGGCAATGGCAGTTCCGCCAGTACCTTGCCGTCTTTCACGATCACGTAACCGCCTTCGATGGCGGCGCAGCGGTTGGCGGCGACGGCCATGTCTTCGTCAGAGGCGCCGAGCACGCCGAGGTTGTGGTGGTCGTGGTTCACCGTCCACGCGATGGCGCCCTGGTCGAAGCCGATCTCCCAGAACGACACGCCGATGCTCATGCCCTTCCCGTAGCGCTCGATGATGGCGTACTTGGTGATGCCGCGCGCGAGGTCACGTTGCACGCGCCCGTCGCGAACCGGGAGCGACTTCGTGATCGGCCCGAGCTCGCGTGAAAAGTAGCGCGGCGGCAGGACGTAGGCCTGGACCTCGCGCCGGTTGGGTGGCGCGAGGATCTCGAAGTCAGACGCCCGCACGTCACGCGACAGGCGCACCGACTGCCGCAGCGAGGGATCGATCGGGTGCCCGGGCAGCGCGCGCGTGAGCCTGCCGCGCTCGGCCACCAGCGTGCCCTTGGCGACGACGCGGTCGACCACGACCTTCTCGACGTTCGACACGAGGAGCACGTCGGCGTAGCGTCCGGGCGCGAGCACGCCGTGCCGCTGCGACACCTGCCAGTGTGACGCGTTGTTGATCGTGGCCATCTGGTAGGCCGTGATGACCGGCACGCCGAGCCTGATGGCGTCGCGCACTTCATGGTCGATGCCGCCGCGGTCGATCAGGTCGGCGGCCGTGCGGTCGTCGACGGCGAGGCCGACGTTGCGCCAGTCGCGCAGGGGCAGCGCGAGCAGGGCCGCGATCAGCTCGGCGGTACGTTCGGTCTTCAGCTGCAGGTGCACGCCCTTGCGCAGCATGGTCAGGGCCTCGGCGATGCGGGCCGAATGGCTCGACATGACGCCAGCCGCGATCCACCCGTCGAGCACGTCGAGCGGAGGGCTGCCGTGGCCGGCGACGATGCGCCGGTCGTCGAGCGCGGCCTGGATGACGCCGTGCAGGCGCGCGGAACCATCGAGGACGCGCGGCAGGTCCATCACTTCGTCGATGCCCGGCGTGTGTCCAGGCCATTGCCGGAAGGCGTCCATCGTCTCGGCGTAGCCGATGTAGCCGCTGGTCGTCTCGATTGGGCTCGGGGGCGTGGCCGACGACACGCACGGGTAGATGGACTGCGGCAGGCGCCGGCTCGCGTCGACGAAGTACTCGACGCCGGGGAGTCCCCGTGCGGCATTGGTGATCTCGTGCGTGCCCTCGAAATAGGCCGTGAGCCCCTGCGGCAAGGTGACTTCGGCGTGGCGGCGCGCGCTCAGCCGGCTGCTCTCGCAGTGGTAGTGCGCATCGACGAAGCCCGGCACGAGGGTCATGCCGGTGGCATCGATCCGCGTGGTGGCCGGGCCGATGTGGCGCCTGACGTCGCCGACGGCGGCGATGCGGTCGCCCGCGATCGCCACGCCCCATCCCGGCAACAGTTCGCCGGTCACCGTGTCGAGCATGGTGCCGCCGTCGATGACCACGTCGGCGGGTTCGCGGCCGAGGGCGACGCCCATGAGCCTGAGGCGTGCCTCGACGCGCGCCTGCGCGGCTGGCGGCAGCGGTGCCGCCGGTGGCGTGGCGCCGGCCTGCGGCGCAGCGGGCGCCGCGGCCGTGGCGCGCGACCCGGCGGCCAGGGCCGAGGTGCCGATCGTGCCCGCGAGGAATCGCCGGCGCGTCCAGTCGGTGGGGCGATCAGTGGCCATGGTGTGGCTCCATCCAGCGGCGTCCTCGCGTCGAGGCGACAGGCGCGTTCACGACGTCACCGGCGCGCGACGGTGGTGTGGCCCCGCTGCCGGGCGCGTGCGTGGTGGGCGCACCGCGGTGCCGCTCGAGGCCCGCACGACGAGGGTGGTCTCGAGCATCACGTGGCGGAAGGTGCGATCGGGGTGCGCGATGCGGCCGAGCAGCAGGTCGGCGGCCGCCGAACCGATCTCCTGTGACGGCTGGCCGATCGCGGTGAGCGGCGGGTTCAACGAGGTCGCCCACGGCATGTCGTCGAATCCGACGAGGGCGACTTCGTCGGGGATGCGGACGCGGGCCTCGTGCAGGGCGCGGAACGCACCGAGCGTCATCAGGTTGTTGGCGACGAGCACGGCGGTGGGCCGGCGCGGCAGGGCCAGCAGGGTCCGCATGCCGTCGTAGCCCCCGCCTTCGCGGAAGTCGCCGCGGTAGACCAGGTCGGCGCGCAGGGGCACCCCGGCGGCCCGCAAGGCCTGCTCGTAGCCCTGTTCACGTTCCTTGGCCGTGCTGTGCCGCAACGGCCCGCTCAGCAGCGCGACGTCGCGGTGGCCGAGGTCGAGCAGGTGCGTCACGCCGGCGCGGGTGCCTTCGACGTTGTCGACGGTGACGTGGTCGGCGCGGAGGTTCGAGGGCAGGCGATCGATCACGACGGTGTGGAGGGGCGGCGCGAGCACGTGGCGGTAGGCGTCGCGCGTCGCGTTGATGGGGACGAAGATGATGCCGGCGACGCCTTCGGCGCGAAGGGTCTCGAGGACGTTGCGTTCGCGCGCGGTGTCTTCGTTGGCGCTGGCGAGCAGCAGGGTGTAGCCGGCGGCCTGCAGGACGATGTCGATGCCGCGGACGACGGCGGTGAAGAACGGGTTCTCGAGGTCGGGGATGACGACCCCGACGGCTCGACTCGTGCCTGAGCGCAGGGCGCGCGCGGCACGGCTCGGCTGGTAGTTGAGGGTGCGGGCGGCTTCTTCGACGCGCAGGCGCAGTTCGGGGCTGACGGCCTGCGGGTCGGCAAAGGCGCGCGACACGGTGGCGATCGACACCCGGGCGTGATCGGCCACGCGCTTGATCGTGGCGGTGCGGCCTGCGGCGGGGCGACGAGGGGCATGAGCCCGGGGGCGCTTCTTGGTCACGGGGGTCCGAGTCCCATAGGTCAGTCGCGGCGCCACGGCTCCCGGGATGGGCTTGACAGGCTGCGGCGCTCGTGGTCTAGTTTGCGCAACGTTTACACGGCCGGCGCAAATCCTACGGACAAATCGTGCGAATTGATAGTGAAATCGGCGCGATTCGCGTGAAAACGTTATCACGCCATGGTGGGCGCGGCCGGCAGGAGACTGCCGATCGCGCGTGCAGGCCGTGCGCGGCGTCTTTCGAGGTGCCGGACCCGCAGCGACGGGGCCGGACGGTGGCTGACCGGCGAGGCCCGACACCGCGCCGCGCCGAGCCGACGGGCAAGCAGACAGGCAGGTGGGGCATGAGACTCCCGTGGTTGCGTGTATCGACGTTCATCGTGGCCCTGGCCCTGTGTGCGGCGGCCCCAGCCCTCGCGCAGTCGGTGGGCTCCATCTCGGGCACCGTGATGGACGCCCAGAAGGCGGCAATTCCCGGCGTGGTCGTCACCGCGCGCAACGAGGGCACGAGCGCCGTGCGCGAGGTCGTCACCGACGGCGTCGGCCGTTACACGATGCCCCTGCTGCCGATCGGGTCCTACACGGTCAGCGCGGCGATGACCGGCTTCCAGACGCAGGAGCGCAGCAAGGTCGTGCTCGAGGTCCAGGCGAGCCTGTCGCTCGACTTCACGCTGCAGATCTCGGGGCTGTCGACCGAAGTCACGGTGACCAGCCAGGTCGCCGAGGTCGAGCTGCAGCGCAACGACGCGTCGCTGGGCCAGGTCATCAACGCCCAGCAGGTGGCCGAGCTGCCGCTGAACGGCCGCAACTTCGTCCAGTTGGCGCTGCTCGGTCCGGGCACGGTCACGGGCCGCGCGGGCAGCTTCCTCGCGCAGGGGCCCAGCAGCGAGGTGTCGTATCGCGGCAGCATGTCGGTGTCGGCGCAGGGCATGCGCGAGAACGCCAACGACTGGCTCTACGACGGTGTCGACGACAACGAACTCACGGCTGGCGGCGTGGGCATCCTGCCCAATGTCGATTCCATCCGTGAGTTCAAGGTCATGACGCACAACTACCAGGCGCAGTACGGCAGCCGCGGCGGCACGACGGTCCTGGTGAGCAGCAAGTCGGGCGAGAACCAGTTCAAGGGATCGCTCTTCGAGTTCTTCCGCAACGACGCGCTCGACGCGCGGAATTTCTTCGACGGCGCCAAGAAGCGCCCCTGGCGGCAGAACACGTACGGGGGATCGCTGGGCGGCCCGATCCGGCGCGATCGGACGTTCTTCTTCGCCGGCTTCCAGGGCAACAACATCCGCGAAGGCCTGACGACGCTGCTGACGGTGCCGACGGCGCTCATGCACCAGGGCATCTTCACCGAGTCGTTCCCCGGGGCCCCGGCGGCCACGATCTACGACCCGGCGACCACGCGCACCGACCCGGTCACCGGGCAACTCGTCCGCGATCCGTTCCCTGGCAACGCCATCCCGCTCAACCGCATCAGCCCGATCGGCAAGGCCCTGCTCGACATGCTGCCGCTGCCGACGTTCAACGATCGCCTCGCCGGCAACTACCTGGCCAACCCGGTGAAGACGCTCGACGACTACCAGGGCGACCTGCGCATCGACCACAACCTGAGCAACGACGACCGGCTCTTCGGGCGGTTCAGCATCGAGGAGGCGAAGCAGTACCTGCCGACCGGCCTGCCCGACTTCGGGGCCACTGGCGGCTTCTCGAGCAACCAGACGTTCAAGACCAAGGCACGAAACGTCGCGCTGTCGCACACCCACGTGTTCGGCAACAACGTGATCAACCAGTTCACGGCGGGCTACAACCGCGTGTTCAACTACATCACGTCGTTCGGGTACCTCTCGAACAAGTCGCGCGAACTCGGCATTCCCGGGGCCAATCTCGGGAACGACGAGACGTCGTCGCTGACGCGCATGACGATCCAGAACTTCGTCGGCATCGGCGACCGCGGCTTCTCGCCGTTCCAGGGCGGCACGAACGTGTTCCACTACACCAACGCCACGACGATGGTGAAGGGGTCGCACACCCTCAACATGGGCGCGTCGATGCGGGCGATGCAGCTCAACCTGCTCGGTGACACGGCCCTGGCGGGGCAGTTCGCGTTCACGCGCTCGTTCACGGCCGGCTTCACCAACAACGCGCTCAACGCCACGAGCGGCTCCGCCGTGGCGAGCCTGCTGCTCGGCCTGCCCGCGTCTGGCGGGCGCAACGACCAGCTCCAGGGCTCGGTGAAGGGACGCCGCTGGAAGGAGTACCGCGGGTTCATCGACGACACCTGGCGCGTCAACGGCAGCCTCACGATGACGATGGGCCTGGCCTACATGGTGACGACGCCGCAGTCAGAGGCCAAGGATCGCTTCGCCAACTTCGACTTCTACACGGGCGAGATCTTCGTCGGCGGCACGGTCGGCGTGAAAACCGACTGGAGCAACGTGCAGCCCCGCATCGGCTTCGCGTGGACGCCGCGCCAGAGCACGACCACGGTCATTCGCGGCGGGTATGGCATCTACCACGACGTCTCGGCGATGGGCGGATCGACGGGCCCCTACCAGAACCCGCCGTTCGCGAACGCCTACTCGTTCACGAGCGACAACATCACGCCGGTCCGCACGCTGGCGACGGGGTTCCCCGACAACAGCCAGCCGACGGATCCGAACAACTACCGCGGCGTGTGGACCACGATCGACACGAACTACAAGCAGGGCCGCGTGCAGCAGTGGAGCGTGAACCTCGAGCGCAAGCTGCCGTTCAGCACCGTCGCCAGCATCGCCTACGCGGGGTCGTACGCCGACCGGTTGTTCGACAAGAGCCGTGACCTGAACACGGCGACGCCCGGCCCCGGGTTCAACCCCGCGGCGCGTCGTCCGTATCCCCAGCTGCAGGGCATCATCGCGGCGCTCAGCCGTGGCTGGATGAAGTACAACTCGCTGCAGACGCGGCTCGAACGGCGCACCAGCGGCGGGTCGTACCTGCTTGCGTCGTACACCTACGCCAAGGCGCTCACCAACGGCGTCTCGGGCTTCGGCGGCGACCCCGGCATCGTCTACTTCCCCGTGGTCACCGATGACCAGGTCGATGTGGGCTCCGCCAACACCGACCTTCGGCACAACTTCTCGCTGAGTGCGCTCTACCAGCTGCCGTTCGGCAAGGGGCAGCGGTTCCTCGAGAACCTCTCCGGGCTGCCGCAGGCGATCATCGGCGGCTGGAACGTCAACGCCATCGTCGTCGCGCAGAGCGGGTACCCGTTGGGCATGAGCATGTCGAGCAACCAGTCGGGCACGTCGTTCGGCAACCGGCCCAATCGCGTCTGCAGCGGCGAACTCGACAACCCCACGATCCAGAAGTGGTTCGACACGAGCTGCTTCGTCGCCCCGGCCACCGGCGTGCTCGGCAACGCGGCGCGCACGACCCTGTTCGGGCCGGGCCGCTGGAATGCCGACATGGCGATCTCGAAGAAGTTCGGCAAGTTCCAGTTCCGGACCGAGATCTTCAACGTCTTCAACCACGCGCAGTTCGCGGCACCTGGCACGGTCGTCGGCGCACCGACGTTCGGCGTGATCCAGTCGACCGTCAAGGGGCCGCGGCAGATCCAGCTCGCGCTCAAGTACGTGTTCTAGCGGCCAGGGTCAGGCAGACCCCGACGCCCCCAGGTTGCCACGTGCCCCCCGGAACTCGACCCGGCCTGTCGAGTTCCGGGGGCGCAGGTGTCACGTCACGAAGGCGGTATTGCATGAAGCGGCTCGCGGCGTGTGTAGCCCTCCTCGCGCTGCTGGGTGCGGCTCCGGCCGTTGCCCAGCCCGCGCAGAAGATCATCTTCGACACCGATTTCGCGTTTGCCCCCCAGGACGACGCGATGGCGTTGTTCTTCGTGCTCAACAGCCCGGAACTGGAGCTGCTGGGCATCACGACCGTCGCCGGCAACAAGAGCATGAATGTCGCCACGGCGGACGTCCTCAAGACGCTCGAGCTGACGAACCGCACCGAGATCCCCGTCTACCGCGGCGCGGCCGGCCCATGGATGCACGAAGGCACCGAGTGGGATCGCAAGGGCCACGGCGGATGGTGGTCGAACGATCCCGCGCCTGCGCCGCCTGGCGGGTTCGCGACCCGGAAGACCGCGGAGCCGCGAGGAGCGATCGACTTCCTCGTCGAAACCGTGGCGAAGTACCCCGGGCAGGTGACGATTCTCGCGATCGGTCCGCTCACCAACGTCGCGATGGCGATGCGCATGGACACGACCTTTGCGCGCAACGTCAAGCAGCTCGTGATCATGGGTGGCGCGGTGGCCGCGCTGCCCGACGGCGGCGGCAACCACACGCCGAACGCCGAGTTCAACATCTACGTGGATCCCGAAGCGGCGCAGGTCGTGCTGCGGTCGGGCATCCCCATCGTGCTCTCACCGCTGAACGTGTCGCGCAAGGCCCGGTTCACGAAAGAGTGGTACGACCGCATCGTCGCCGTCGACACGCCGATCACGCGCATCATCAAGGAGCGCATGGGGCAGGGATTCGCGCAGCGCCCCGGGCGGACGCCGCTCATGTACGACCAGGTGGCCGCGGTGACGCTCGTCGATCCGACGCTGATGAAGACCGTCGAGTACTACGTCGATGTCGACGTCAACCCGGGTCCGAGCTACGGCACGACCGTCGGCGCGGCACAACCCTGGCCCGGCGGAGAACGCGCGACGAAGATGCTCGTCCAGACCGACCTCGACTTCGAGCGCTTCATCACGCTCTACGTGGAGCGCGTGACAAGACAGGGCAAGTGAGCAGGTCGCGGGCCGCGAGCCGTGCACCAGGAGCCCACGCCCAACGCTGAACGCCGAACGCCGCACGTTGAATAGCGAGGAGCCGTCATGACCGTTGTCGAATCGTACGCCGTGGCCGTGGTGATGTGCGTCATCACGATGCTCTGCTGGGGGTCGTGGGCCAACACGCAGAAACTGGCGAGCAAGGAATGGCGCTTCGAGCTGTTCTACTGGGACTACGCCATCGGCGTCCTGCTGTTTGCCCTCGTGCTGGCCTTCACGCTCGGGAGCACGGGCACCGCGGGCCGCGGCTTCATGGCCGACATGGCCCAGGCCGGCAACGACGCGCTCGTGTCGGCCTTCGTCGGCGGTGTCGTCTTCAACCTGTCGAACATCCTGCTGGTCGCCGCGATCGACATCGCCGGCATGGCGGTGGCGTTTCCGATAGGCGTCGGCCTGGCGCTGGTGCTCGGCGTCATCACGAACTACATGGCCAGCCCCGTCGGCAATCCCATGCTGTTGTTCATCGGCGTCGGCTGCGTCGTCGCGGCGATCGTGCTCTCGGCGATGTCGTACAGCCGCCTGCCGAGCCAGGGGCAGCGCACCATCGGCAAGGGCATCGTCCTGTCGGTCGTCGCCGGCATCCTCATGGGCTTCTTCTACCGCTTCGTGGCAGCGTCGATGTCGGCCGACTTCATCAACCTCGAAGCCGGCAAGCTCGGGCCCTACAGCGCGATCGTCATGTTCTCTGCGGGCCTCCTGGCGTCGAATTTCCTGTGGAACACCATCGTCATGAAGCGTCCGTTCGTCGGTGCGCCGGTGCCGTTCTCCGACTACTTCTCGAAGGGGACGCCACGCCTCCACCTGATCGGCATCC
>JAEUQQ010000677.1 GCA_016789685.1 Acidobacteriota bacterium
GTCGGCACCGACGGGCCGTCTGACCTGTCGTCGATCGCCGGCCTTCGCTGGCGTGGGGCACTTCCACCCGCGGCGAAGGTCAGCGTCGAGACGCGCGCGTGGATGCAGTCGTCGCCGGCGCAGGCCTCGCTGCAGGTAATCACGATGCATCCCGATGTCGCCCGTGCCGACGCCGAGGCGCTGGTCGCCGCGGTTGGCGGTCTGGTGGATGACCGGGCATCACTCGGCGGGGCGGTGGTGCTGGCCAGCGTGACGCGCGAGGCCATCGGGCGCCTGGCCGATGCGGATGCCGTTGCCTGGATCGTCCCGGCGAACGAGGCCATGGCCGAGGGTCGCGAGGGCCACTGGTGCACGACCATGGAGTCGGTGGCCGGACTGTTCGTGGCCGAGTACGCCGTCCGCGGTGAAGGATGGGACGGCCTCGGGCGTGGGCAGGCCGAGCTGACGTACTTCATGGGAAACGGGCCCTCGTCGGTCGACGGCGCGTGGGGCGAGGTGCAGCGGGCCATGGCCGAATGGAGCCGGCACGCGGCGCTGAAGTTCACGCAGGCCGGGAGTCGTCGCCAGCGGCAGTCGATCGACATCGACTGGCTGCCCGCGCGTCACGCCGAGGCCACCAACAGCTGGACGGGGAACAACGATCCCGACTTCTCGCCGAACGTGCTCGCGCACGCGTTCTACCCCGACGCGCCCGAGCCCTACGCGGGCGACGTCCACTTCAACGACGAACTCTTCCGGTGGCACATCGGCGGACCGACCTACGAGGGCAGCGGCAACGTGTTCGACGTCGCCCTGCACGAACTCGGGCACAGCCTGGGGCTCGCGCACACCTCGGATCCCAACGCGGTGATGTACGCGTATCTCGGCGGCCGCACGTTCGCGGGCCTCACGGCCGACGACATCGCGGCGATTCAGACGATCTACAAGGCCGCGCCGTTCTGCGAGATGGACGTGCTGCCGGCACGGCAGCACGTCGGGCACGAGGGCGGGCGAGTCACGTTCGACATCGTGGCGGGGCCTGGCTGCACGTGGGCCGTGAACAACCCGCACGTCTGGATGGCCAATGAAGGCGTTGCGCGCGGCGTCGGCAGCGGCAGATCGATCATCGCCGTGGGCAGAAACACGACGACGAGTCCCCGTGAGGGGGAACTCCGCATTGCCGACCGCATGGTCACGATCACGCAGGACGCGATGCCGTGCGTCGTGACGCTGTCGCCGACGTCGTTCGTGATCGACGCCCAGCGCGACGAAGAGGGCTGGTTCCCCGCGACGTCCAGTTACTGGTGCGCCTGGGTGGCGCGTTCGACTGTGCCGTGGATCACGGTGAGCCGACAGGTCGGCAACGCGGTGTACCTGCGGTTTGCCACGAACCTGTCGCTGGCTGCACGGCAAGGCGTCGTGCGGTTTGGCACCACCGACGTGCACTTCGAGCAACGTGCGTCGTCAGACGAGGACGCCGACGGGTTGCCCGATACGTGGGAGCGGTTGTTTGGTCTCGATCCAGCCGTGGGTGAGGCGTCGGCCGATGCCGATGGCGACGGGATCACCAACGCGGCAGAGTTCGCGGCCGGGACGCATCCCAATGGGGCGTTCGAGCGTTACTTCGCCGAAGGGGCGACGAGCGCGTTCTTCTCGACCCGTTTCGCGTTCGTGAATCCTGGCGAGACGCCCGTTGGGGTGCTGATGCAGTTCCAGAGGGCGCAGGGGCCACCGTTGTCGCACGTGCTCGAAGTTGCGCCGCGTCGACGGGCGACCCTGGATGCGGGCGACATTCCTGGCCTCGAGCAGGCGGAGTTCTCGACCAGAATCGACAGCCACCTCCAGGTGGCGATCGACCGCACACTGACCTGGGACGCCGGCGGGTACGGCAGCCACGCCGAGACAGCCATCGCCGCACCGTCGACGACGTGGTTCTTTGCCGAAGGCGCGACGCATTCCGGGTTCCAGCTCTTCTACCTGCTGCAGAATCCAGGAAGCGTTGCGATCGATGTCGCGGTGACCTACCTGCGCCCGGCGCCGGCGCCGCCGATCGTCAAGTCGTACACGCTGCCGCCAGTGAGCCGTACGAACATCTGGGTCAACACCGAGTCTGCCGACCTCGCGGGCACGGACGTGTCGGCGACGCTCACGTCCGGGGCGCCGTTCATCGCCGAGCGCGCCCTGTACCGCGATGCCGCAGGCCAGGTGTTTGGCGCCGGGCACGCGGCCGCCGGTGTCGTGTCGCCGTCCACGCACTGGTACTTCGCCGAAGGCGCGACCGGATCGTATCTCGACACGTTTCTGCTCATTGCCAACCCCGCCCTGGTGCCGGCCGACGTCCGGGTGACCTACCTGCGGCCCGGCGGCCACCGCGTCGAGCTTCCGTACACCATCGCGCCGCAGAGCCGCTTCAACATCTGGGTCGACTTCGAAGACGCCTCGCTCGCCGACACCCCGGTGTCGATGGTGGTCACCTCGCAGAACGGTGTCGGCGTCGTGGCCGAGCGCGCGATGTGGTGGCCGGGAGGAGCCTGGCACGAAGCGCACGTGTCACCGGGCACGACCAGCACCGGCGTGCTGTGGGCTGTTGCCGAAGGTGAGGTTGGGGGGGCGGCAAACGCGAAGTCGTACGTGCTGGTCGCCAACCCGACCGACAGCTACGTCAGCATCAGGATCGATCGACTCTACGCCGACACCTCGACGACCGAGTACGTCTACAACATCCCGCCGAACAGCCGGTACAATATCGACACGACAGGCGGAGACACGCTCGCCGCCAGGCAGTTCGGCATGCTGATCGAGAGTGTCGGCGGCGCGAGCCCTCCGCCGATCGTCGTCGAGCGCGCGATGTACTCGGATGCGGGCGGCGTCAGGTGGGCGGCGGGCAGCGGGTCGGTCGCCACGAAGATCCGCTGAAGGTCGTGCCGGGGGGACCTCGGGAATTCACGTATGCTCCTGGCGTCATGTCGCTGATTGGCCGCGCGCCGATTCACCCGGTCCTGTTCGTGATCGCCAAGGTGGCGCTGGTGCCGCCGCACGTCCTGCTGGCGTGGGCGGCGCTGTACGCGTCGCAGGGCTCCCTCGCGTTTCCGCGCCTCGCGCCGGTCGCGCTCGTGGCCGTGGTCGTCGGCCTTGCCGTGGCGTTCGCAGCCATTCGGCACCTCGGCGAGTCGGTGCGCGTGGGGTTGCCCGACGAGCCCACCGAGTTCCGCGAGGCCGGGTTGTACCGCGTGAGCCGCAATCCGATTTACGCGGGGTTGTTCCTGTCGATGATCGGATCGTGCGCGCTCGTGCCGTGGTGGGGCAACATCGCGTCGACCTTGGTCGCGATGGCGTTGCATCACCGCATCGTGCTGGCCGAAGAGCGCTTCCTCGACGAGCGGTTCGGTGCCGCGTGGCGATCGTATCGGGCGCGCGTGCGGCGCTACGTCTGAGCCCGTTGCCGGCGCATACGCCCTGTGCCGCGCGTCAGGCCCCGGCGAGCACCCGTGACACCGTCTGGCCGAGGCTCGAGATACTGAACGGCTTGGCGAGGTAGGCGACGCCGGCGTCGATCGTCGCACCGTCGCGCACGAGGTCGGCAGGGTAGCCGCTCATCAGGATCACCTTCAGCGCCGGCTGCTCCAGGCGCAGCCGCCGGCTCAGGTCGATCCCCGAGACGCCGTTGGGCATCACGACATCGGTGAGCAGCAGGTCGATCGCGCCAGACGATTTCGCCCAGGCGTCGAGCGCCTCGGTGCCGTCGTTGGCTTCGACCACGTCGTAGCCGAGCCGCGTCAGGCATCGATGCGTAATCCGCCGGATCGTGGGCTCGTCCTCGACGAGCAGGATCGACGCGTGCCCGGTGTCGACGGGGCTGCGGTTCTCGCGCGTTTTCGCGTCCGCGGTCCGATCTGCGGTCGGGAGGTAGACGGTGAATGTCGATCCCCGGCCCACGTGGCTCTCGACATCGATCCAGCCGTGATGCTGGCTGACGATGCCGTGCGACGTCGCCAGTCCCAGCCCGGTGCCCCGTCCGACGTCCTTGGTGGTAAAGAAGGGCTCGAACAGGTGCTGCAGCACGTCTGGCGGCATGCCGCACCCGGAGTCGCGCACGCGCAGGGCCGCGAAGGCCGCCGGTGGAACCTCGCGCAGGCGATGATCGCCGCCCGCGGTACGCACGACCGGTTCGAGGTCGATGGCGAGCGTGCCGCCACCCGGCATCGCGTCGCGCGCGTTCACGCACAGGTTCACGATCACCTGTTCGATCATCGCGGCGTCGCCTTCGAAGACGAGCGGGTGCTCGCTCGGGGTGAAGTCGACGTGGATCCCCTCGCCGAGCAGGCGCTCGAGCAGCGACAGCAGCTGGCGCACGACCATGTTGAGGTCGTGCGACCCGACGTTCATGGCCTGCCGTCGGCTGAACGTGAGCAGTTGCCTGGTGAGGGTCGCTGCGCGGCCGGCGGCGGCACTGATCTCATCGAGCCCGGAGAGGACGCCTGCCGGGAGCCCCGGCTCGCTGCGGACGACCTCGAGCTGCATGATCATCGCGCCGAGGATGTTGTTGAAGTCGTGCGCGACGCCGCCCGCCAGCTGGCCGATGCCATCCATGCGTTGCGCGTGGCGCAGGTGTTCCTCCTGCGCCAGCTCGCGGGTGATGTCGCGCTTGACCGCGATGTAGTTGACCACGCGGCCGCGCTCGTCGTGGACGGCCACGATGACGGCGTCTTCGGTGAACAGCTCGCCCGACTTCTTCCGGTTGGTGAGTCGTCCATGCCAGGACTCTCCGGCCATCAGGGTCTTCCACATCTGCTGGTAGAACGCGTCCGGGTGCACGCCGCTCTTCAGCACGCGTGTCGACTGGCCGATCGCCTCGGCCATCGTGTACCCCGTGGTCGTCGTGAACGTGGGGTTCACGTAGACGATGCGGCCGTCGGGATCGGTGATGACGACGCTGGCAGGGGTCTGTTCGATGGCCACGCGCAGCCGTCGGGCGTCGGCTCGTGCCTGCAGCCGGGCGAGGGATGCGGCGACGTGCGCCGCCACACTGGTGGCCAGGCCCGTCTCGACGGCGGTGAACTCCCGCGGGACGAACGTCGAGAGCGCAAGGCACCCGACGACGCGGCGCTCGATGACGAGCGGCACGGCGAGCAGCGACGTGATGCCTGCGAGGCTGAAGTCTGACGCAAAGGCGCTGGCCTGCCCGTCGCCGGGCACGCGGGCCACGGCCATCGGGGCGCCCGTGGCGTGCAGGTCACGCAGCAGGGCCGTTGCGCCGCGTGAGGCGGCGCGCCCGACGAGCGATGTGGCCGACTCGGGCGCGTGTTCGGCAACGACCGACACGTGCTGGTCGTCACTCGTCACGAGCGACGCGTGCACCAGCGGCACGTCGAGCAGGGTGGCGAGTTCGCGGCAGGCCAGGGCAAGCAGGCTGGCGGGCTCGATGTCGTCTGCCGCCCCGCCGAGGAGGCGGTTGAGGGCCCCGAGTTCGCGGTTGCGCCGACGCAGGGCCTCGTCGGCACGCAGGCGCTCGCCGAGTTCGCGCTGCAGCCGGTCGTTGGCGCGCGTCAGCTCGAGGGTGCGTTCGACAACGTGCGTCTCGAGCGTGTCGTTGGCCGTGCGCAGGGCCGCTTCGGCCTCCTGCCTGACGCCGATCTCGTGCGTCAGGGCGGCGTTGGCGGCGTTGACCCGGTGGTAGGCGTCACGCATCCGGGCGTAGTTCTGGACCTCGTTCCTGATGACCTGCGCCGCGTAGGCGAAGACGAGCGGGAGGTGCGCCCGCAGGTCATCGGTGCCGATGTGCAGGTTTTCGATGCGCAGCACGCCTATCACGTCGCCGCCGGCGACGAGCGGGTGGATCCACGTGTAGGCGCGCGTGAACGCCGGGGTGGTCAGCCGGGTCTCTTCGAAATCGTGCGCGCGCTCGATCGGCTCCCGCGTCTCGAACACGCGGGCGACATCGGCATCTTCGTCCGGCGTCGCGTCCCGGCGCGCACCGTACGCGTCGGCGTAGCAGCGTCGCCCGTCGATGTCGTAGTAGAGCGCGGCGTTGGTGCCGCCCAGCACGTCGACGACGCTGGCCAGCAGCGTGGCGATCGCGTCGTCGACACCGTCGGCGCCGCCGAGGCGTGACATCAGGCGGACGACGAGCTCGAGGTACGACTTCTCGAACGCCAGCTTGCGGATGCGTTCCTCGAGGCGCGGAGCGTTCGGGCCGCTCATGGCGTGAGTCCTGCCGCATCGAGCGCGCCGCGCTTGCGGGCGATGGCGTCGCTGAGCACCGCGTCGAGATGGTCGAGCGGCACGTCGAGCCAGCGGAGCGGCAGCCCGACGAGATCGGCCGCCGCCTCGGCCTCGCGCGCGAAGTCGCCCGAGCACGGCGTGCGCAGGCCCAGCAGGTAGCGGCGGTCGCCCTGGAAGATCCCGCGGATGACGTCGGGATTGGTCCCGAAGGTGCGATAGGTGATCGCGAACCAGCGGTGCGCCCACTCCTCGAGGAGGAAGTAGGCCCCTTCGACGAGTTCCTGCGTGAAGCGTTCGTGACCGAGCAGCATCTCGACGCAGTTCTGGCCCTCGGTGCGCAAGGTGCCGGTCGCGTCGAGCATCTGATCCATGTGCGGATGGCACGCTCCGTAGAAGACGACGACGGGCGACTGCCGGCGGCGCTCGAGCGTGCCGGCGAGTCCCTTGCCGAGGCGTTCGAGGTCGCAGTGCAGCGCCGAGTCGAGGAACAGCGTGTCGACGGGCCACCCGTGCCGGGCGATCAGCCACTGCACTTCCTTGCGCAGGATGCCGCAGCCGCCGAGGAGCAGGCGATCGGTGCTCACGCGTGCGCTCCGCCGTCGTGACTCCCGAAGTCGCGCGCGGCCGTGACGAAGGCGCGGATGTTGGCCTCGGGGATGGCGAGGGGCATCACCCCCGTGCCAATCAGGAAGCGCCCACCCGGCATGCCCGCGTCGGTCATGCGTCTGACCTCGGCCACGACCTCGTCTTCGGTCCAGTCGATCATCCGCGCGTCGTTGATCACGCCGCACGTGAGTGCGCGCCCACCAGCGATCTCCTTGGCGTCTGCGATGGAGTCGAACGGGCTCAGGTAGTAGGTGCGGATGCCCACCGTGTCGAGCACGATGTCGAGGACGCGGTTGATGCGCGACGTGCCGCAGTAGTAGACGACGCCGTCGGTCCCGATCGCGCGGAGGTCGCGCTCGATCCACGGCAGCGCGTGCGACAGGAAGAACTTCATCGACACCGTGTCGGTCGAGCCGAAGGGATTGGCGTAGAGGATCACGTCGGCGCCGGCCGCCCGGTAGGCCTCGACCTCCTTGACGAAGAACTCGTGGCACCTGGCGAGCAGCGCGTCGCGCGCGTCGACTGGCCCCATCAGCAGCAGCGACATCCATCGCTCCATGCCCATCAGCAGTGCCGGCAGCGACATCGTCGAGGTGATGTAGGCGCAGATCGGGTACGTGCCGCCGGCGTGCTGGCGCAGCAGGCGCAGGCATTCGGCGGGCTGTTCGAAGGCCGGGTGCCGGGTGATGTCGGCCGGCACCTCGAGCGAGGCGATGTCGTCGAGGTCATCGATGACGAAGTGCTCGACGTTCGGCGGCCCGTCATCGGCAAAGCAGATCCGGTTGCAGCCGAGGAGTTCGGCCTCCTTGCCGACGTAGAACAGGCTCCAGAGGTTGTCGTAGCCGAACTTCTCGCGGAGGCGGAGCTGGCCCTCGGCGACGTGCGCGCCCCTCGAGTAGTACTCGCGCAACGGCATCCCGAGTTCCCGCGCGCCCTGGTCGAACAGGTTGCAGAAGATCGGGGCGCGATCGGCCGGACGCCGCGTCGCCGCGGCCGCGAGTCGTTGCAGTGCGGTCATGG
Source organism: Acidobacteriota bacterium (assembly GCA_016789685.1). Lineage (GTDB taxonomy): Bacteria > Acidobacteriota > Vicinamibacteria > Vicinamibacterales > JAFNAJ01 > JAEUQQ01. The sequence goes on from JAEUQQ010000677.1 coordinate 7,828, forward strand.
CCATGGCGGCAGCTCCGTGAGCAGGCCGGCGATGACCTTGCCGGCGGTGATGCCGTCTTCGGCCCAGGCATCGGCCTGCACGACGCGGTACAGGTCCGGATCGAACCGGTACGGTGCGCCGCCGACGATGATCCGGATGCGGTGCTCGAGCCCGCGCTCCTGCAGCAGCCGCCGCACGCCGAGGCAGCCGTCAGGCCCGCGAGCCGTGTGCGACATCATCGCCGAGATGCCGATCACCGACGCGCGCTGCGCCACGGCCTCGTCGACGAACCGGTCGGGAGCCACGTTGACGCCCAGGTCGACGCACTCGACCATCTGCGCCTTGAGGCACCCCATCACGATGCGCTTGCCCAGCGAGTGCATGTCGCCGCGCGCGGTCCCCATCACGATCCGGCCGAGCGCCTGCGGTGGCGCCGTGAAGCGCCGCAGCATCGACTCGGTGACCTCGTTGGCGATCTGCGCGGTCATGAAGTGCTGCGCGAGGTTGGCGTCGAAGTCCTCGCTGATCGCCTTGATCATCTGGTCCATGGCCGGCACGACCAGCCGGAAGACGATGTCCTCGGGCGACGCGCCGTCGTCGAGCGCCCGCTGGACGACGCGCAGGGCCTCGTCGCGATCGGTGTCGAAGACGGCATCGTTGTACGCCGCGATGTAGCTGTCTAGCATCCGACGATCTCCTCGGTGGCGGCGGGGCGGAGCGCAAGGTGCGCGATGAAGGCGTCTTCGTAGCGAGGCGCCGTGGCCAGGTTGAGGACGCGGGCCCGCGCGCGGATGTCGCCGAGGTCGCGAACCGGGCGTCCGGGTTCGAGCAGGCGTTCGGCTCCGCTGAGGGCCGCGTGCCCGTGCAACTCGATGCGCGCGTCGGCGACCGACGGCAGGAGGCCGATCGAGCGCGCGTGCGCCGAGGCGAGGTGCTCGCCGAACGCGCCACAGACGCACAGGCGCTGCACGTCGACCTCGCGCAAGCCGGCTTCGTCGAGCAGCAGGCGCGTGGCCGCGCCGATCGCGGCCTTGGCCCGCTGGAAGACGTCGATGTCGCGCTTGCTCAGTGCGATGTCGCGTCCAGACGCGCCCGCGGCGATCACGAGCGGCGCGCCGCGGCGGGGATCGGTGAAGCGACCGGCCGGCGTGAGCTGGCCCGCGTCGATGAAACACGCGATCGCATCCACGAGACCCGAGCCGCTCACCCCGAGTGGCTCGCCGCCGCCGAGCACGTCGATGCGGAGATGCCGGGGCGGGGTGGTGGCCCGCTCGACGCGGACGATTGCGCCCCGTTCGGCGGGCATGCCGCAGCCAACGCCGCTGCCCTCGAAGGCCGGGCCGCCGGCCGCCGATGTCGTGTGCAGGGTGTCGCCATCCCAGCAGGCGACCTCGGTGTTGGTCCCGAAGTCGATCAGCACCGCCGGGTCGCGCGACGCGCAGAGGTGCGTCGCCAGTACCGCGGCGACGAGATCCGAGCCGACGAAGCCCGCGAGCGGTGGCACCACCAGGATGTCTGCCGCTGGCGAGAGCCGCCAGGCGCGCCGCCAGCCGTCGGGATCGCGCGGCGTACAGTCGATCGCCTGCGTCCATTGCGCGGGATCGAGCAACGCGTCGGTGTTGTGCCGCGTCAGCAGGGCCAGCATCGCGGTGTTGCCGACGATGACGACCCGCTCGATGGCCGAGACGTCGTGACCGGCCGCCAGGCAGAGATCGCGTATGGCCTCGCCGAGCGCCGCGACGACCGCATCGGCCATGCGCGCGGCGTCGGCAGGCGACGCCGCGGCGCGCGCCAGGCGCGAGAGCACATCGACGCCGAACATGGCCTGTGGATTGGGCCCGATCTGCGCCGCGAGGCGCCGGCCCTGCCACAGGTCCCAGAGACTGACGCGGACGTGCGTGGTGCCGAGATCGACGGCGACCGCGAGCGCCGACGCGTCTCGTGTGGTGGCGCGTCGCAGCGACTGCCCGCGGCGCGCGCGGGCGAGGCGCGGCCTGAGGCGGTCGTGCGTCGGCAGGTCGAGGGCGCGCCAGCCGGCACTGGCGGGGGCGTCGAGCGTCACGTGGAGGTCGGTCGTGACCGTGACCCTGCAGGCCAGGCGCACGCCTCGTGCGGTGTCGCGGTCTGAGAGGTGGAGTCGCTCTGAGGGTGTCAGCGGTGGGGCCGGGCTGAGGGTCACCCGGCAGCGGCCGCACGTACCGCCGCCGTCGCACGTGCCGGCGAGCCCCACGCCATGCGCGAGGAGCGCGTCGCGCAGGACGGTGCCTGCCACGCACGGAACGCGCTGCTCCCCCCGGTAGCTGTGGATGCACAGCCTGCGCATTGATGCCCCCGGCCCACCCGACGCCGCGACCCCGGACGGGTCGCGTGACGTGGACTCAGTTGGATTGAGGGCAGGTGGCGCGGCGCGCGGCAGCTCGGCCGCAACCGGGTGGGGGCACCCTCACACAGAGACTAATCGACACGCAGGCCCGAACGCCACAGTGCGCCGGCAGGGAGCCGGTCAGCCCGTCACGAACCCGCGTCCCTGCTCGACGAGGTGTTCGAGCAGGGGCGCCGGCGTCCAGTAGTCGCCGAACCGCGCCCGGTAGTCCTTGACGCGCGCCAGTACGGTCGCCAGCCCCAGCGTGTCGGCATAGAACATCGGGCCTCCGCGGTGTCGCGGAAAGCCGAACCCGTGCACGTAGATGACGTCGATGTCGCTGGCCCGCAGCGCGTACCCCTCTTCGAGGATGCGCGCCCCTTCGTTGGCCAGGGCCGTCGTGATGCGGGCGACGATCTCGTCGGCGCCGACCGCGCGTCGCGTGATGCCCCGGTCGGCCGCGGCGGCCGAGGCCAGCTCGTCGATGAGCGGGTCGGGAATCGGCGTGCGGCTGCCCGGTTCGTAGCGATACCAGCCTGCCGCCGTCTTCTGGCCGTAGCGTCCCAACTCGAACAGCTTGTCGGGTACGACCGACTGCGGACCGTCGGCGCGAGTCTGGCCCTGCGCCGCCAGGTGCTGCCGGATGCGCGCGCCCACGTCGATCCCGGCGATGTCCTGCATCGCAAAGGGCCCGACGGGCAGGCCGAACTCGGTCAGGGCGCGGTCGACCTCGCTGGCCGAGGCCCCTTCCTCGAGCAGCAGGCAGGCCTCGCGCATGTAGTACGCCAGCATCCGGTTGGCGACGAAGCCGAAGCAGTTGCCCACGACGGCGCCGATCTTGCCGAGCCGCTTGGCGAGCGCAAGCGACGTAGCGATCACCGACGGGCTCGTTTCGGCGCCGCGCACGATCTCGAGCAGCCGCATCACGTGTGCCGGGCTGAAGAAGTGGTGACCCACGACCTGCGTCGCACGTCCGCTCGCGCGGGCGAACGCGTCGATGTCGAGCGTCGACGTGTTCGACGCCAGCACGCAGTCGAACCGCGTGACGCGTCCCAGTTCGGCAAACAGCGCCTGCTTGAGCGCCATGTCCTCGAACGCGGCCTCGACGACGATCTCGACCGAGTCGAAGCCATCGCAGGTGAGGGTCGGCATGATCAGCGCGAGCGTGCGGTCGGCGGCCGCCCGCGTCAGCTTGCCCTTGGCCACCGCACCGTCATAGGTGGCGCGGATGGCCGTCATGCCACGATCGAGGGCCGGCTGGCTGACGTCGCGGAGGTAGACCGGGATGCCGGCATTCGCGTAGGTCATCGCGATGCCCGCCCCCATGGTACCGGCCCCGACCACCGCGGCGCGGTGGATCTCGATGACGGGCGTGGTCCGCGACACGTCAGGAATGCGCGAGACTTCGCGTTCGCTGAAGAACAGGTGGATGCAGGCCCGTGACTCCGACGAGAGGACGCACTCGGCGAACAACTCGCGTTCGCGCGCCGAACCGGCCTCGAAGCCGAGCGCGATGCCGGCCTC
>JAEUQQ010000710.1 GCA_016789685.1 Acidobacteriota bacterium
TATGTGTATTACCCGGCGCTGGACGTGACGTCGGGGACGGGGACGTCGACGGCGAACCGGCTGGGGCGGCAGGGGCGCGAGTGGTATCAGCACCCGGACGCGTGGACGGTGTCGGCGCGGATGAACCGGTATCAGGGAGCGCACAACCTGAAGTGGGGCGGCGAGATGCGCGCGTATTTCGGGGAGGCGGCGCGGTTCGAGCCGATCAACCTGGTGTTCAACTCGGCGCTGACGGCGAACTCGTCCGACAGCCCGGACGTGGTGAACACGGGGAACCAGTGGGCGACGTTCCTGCTGGGGGCGCTCGACAACCAGACGTCGGCGCGGCTGGTGCCGCTGCAGACGACGAACCTGAAGGGGTATGCGGCGTATGTGCAGGACGACTGGCGGATCAACGACCGGCTGACGGTGAACCTGGGGCTGCGGTGGGAGTATGAGCCGGGGCCGACGGATCCAGACAACCGGCTGTCGCAGCGCATCGACCTGACGTCGCCGATCCCGGAGATGCAGACGACGCCGCCGACGATGAACGCGCAGGCGCTGGCGTTGATGGCGAGCAAGGGCTACAGCTACAGCTACACGGGGGCGTGGGTGTTTGCGTCGGACGACGACCCGCATGCGTGGCACTCGACGTGGAAGAACTTCATGCCGCGGGTGGGCGTGAACTACCGGATCGGGGACAGCGCGGTGGCGCGCTTCGCGTATGCGCGGTACCAGATGCCGGTGAGCAACGTGCGCGACACGCTGGGCGACTTCGTGAACCAGTATGCGGGGTATGCGCAGACGACGACCACGCTGGGGCTGGCCACGGGCGTGCCGCGGCAGGTGCTGGCCGACCCGTTCCCGACGGCGGTGAACCCGGTGATCGAGCCGTATGGCCAGGCGTATGGGCGCTACACGAACCTGGGCGGGGCGGTGAGCCTCGACGAATACGAACTGCGGCCGCAGATCAACGACCGGTTCAACGTGTCGTTCCAGCAGCAGGTGCGGGGCGGGGTGATCGTCGACCTGAACTACTTCTTCAACCTCGGGACGCGGGTGCCGTACAGCATCGACCTGAACATGATGGACCCGGCGTTCCGGTATGAGTACAAGACGCTGCTGAACACGCAGGTGCCGAACCCGTTCCGGAACTACCTGACGGTCGACAAGTTCCCGGGATCGCTGCGCAACAGTTCGACGGTGACGATCGGGAGCCTGCTCAAGCCGTATCCGCAGTACACGGCGGTGACGCAGACCAACACGAACGGCAAGCAGTTGCGGACGCACACGGCCGAGATCCGGGCGCAGCGACCGTTCGCGCACGGCGTGAGCTTCATGGTGGCGTATGCGTGGGACCGGGCGCGGATCCAGCAGTGGTTCGACGACCGGGCGACGTACCAGACCCTGCAGACCGACGGCAAGGAGGGCTGGACGTGGATGCCGGTGGCCAATAGCCCGACGCATCGGTTGACCACGGCGGTGACCGTCCAGATCCCCGTGGGGCGTGACCGGAAGTTCGGGGCGAACATGCCGAAGGCGCTCGACCTGCTCGTGGGCGGGTGGCAGTACACGGCGTCGGCGCGGTTCTACTCGGGGCGGCCGATCCTGTTCAATGCCAGCCTGAACGTGTCGGGCAACCCGAAGCTCGACAACCCGACGCGCGACCAGTGGTTCGACACGTCGATGTTCACGGTGCTGAGCGACACGAACACGCCGCGGACGAATCCGTGGTTCTACGATGGACTCAACGGGCCGCGCGCCCAGTTCGTCGACATGACGCTGACCAAGGGCGTCACGGTCGGCCGCTACAAGCTCGAGGCGCGGCTGGAAGCCTACAACGCGCTGAACAGCATCGTGTGGGACAACCCGGACATCTCGATCTCGTCGTCGAACTTCGGCAAGGTGACGCGCAAGCGCACCGACGGCCTCGGCCGCGAGATCCAGTTCGGCCTCCGCTTCGTGTTCTAACCCTCCCTTCACTCCCCGGGAGACCGCATGGTCTCCCGGGTCCTTTTTCCCCAGACGGATACCATGAACCGCCTCGCCCTCCTGACGCTCGCCGCATCGATGGTTTCGCTGCCGGCGTTCTCGCAGCCAGCTGCGCCACGCGCGCAGGTCACGACGCCGGCTCCCACCAGGGCCGAGGTCACCGCCACGATGAAGAAGGCGACGACCTTCATGGTCGAGAAGGTGGCGCACAAGGGCGGCTACGTCTGGGCGTACCTCCCCGATCTGTCGCGCCGGTGGGGCGAGATCGAGGCGCGCAGCACGCAGATCTGGATCCAGCCGCCGGGCACGCCGACGATGGGTCACCTGTTCCTCGACGCGTATCACGCGACGAAGGACGAGTTCTACTACCAGGCGGCCGAACAGGTCGCTGGCGCGTTGATCTGGGGCCAGCATCCCGCGGGGGGCTGGAACTACGTGGTCGACTTCGCCGGTGAGCGTTCGCTCCGCGACTACTACGAGACCGTCGGGAAGAACGCGTGGCGGCTCGAGGAGTTCCAGCACTACTACGGCAACGCGACGTTCGACGATGGCGGGACGGCTGACGCGTCGAAGTTCCTGTTGCGGATGTACGTCGAGAAGCTCGACCCGAAGTACAAGCCCGCGCTCGACCGGGCCATCCGCTTCGTGCTCGACAGCCAGTACCCGATCGGCACGTGGCCGCAGCGCTACCCCGAAGTCGTCGGCGACACGCCCGCCGGACAGAAGCCGTACGCGTCCTATCACACGTTCAACGACGATGTCGCGGGCGAGAACATCGACTTCCTGCTGATGTGCTACCAGGTGCTCGGCGACGATCGCGTGGTCGATCCGATCCTGCGCGCGATGAACTCGTTCATCGTGATGCAGCAGGGCCAGCCGCAGCCGGGCTGGGGCCTGCAGCACGGTCCCGACATGAAGCCCGCCGGCGCCCGCAGCTACGAGCCGAAGGCGCTGGCGACGCACACGTCGGCGCGCAACATCGAGCAGTTGATCAATTTCTATCGCCTGACAGGTGAGACGAAGTTCCTGGCGCGCATCCCCGAGGCCCTCGACTGGCTCGAGAAGCTCAAGCTGCCGGCCGGCGTGGCCCCGCAGGGCCGCACGCACGCGACGTTCATCGAGATCGGCACCAACGAGCCGCTCTACGTGCACCGCGAGGGATCGAACGTCGTCTCGGGACGGTACTTCGTCGACAAGAACCCCGCGAACACGCTGGGGCACTACTCGTCGTTCCGGGCCATCGACACCGCGCGCCTTCGCGCCGAGTACGAGGCCGCCCGGGCACTGTCACCGGCCGAGCTTGCGAAGACGTCGCCGCTCGCGCCCGGTGCTGGCGCGCGGCCGCTGCCCATGTACTTCGCGGTGACGCCGCCCCGTGGCGCGGTGCAGGCCGCCGACGTGATCAAGGCGCTGAACGCCGAGGGCTACTGGCCGTCGAAGCTGGGGATGAACACGCACCCCTTCAAGGCCGACAGCACCGCGGTGGTCGCCCCTGGCAACTTCGCGACGACCAACGTCGGCGACGAGAGCGACACGTCACCGTTCCGCGACGACACGCTGATCGGGATCTCGCTCGACACCTACATCCGCAACATGGGCGTGCTGATCACGCAACTCGACAAGCCGTAGGGGTCACATCTTTCTTCATCGCGTTTTGCACGCTCTGACCCCGTGCCAGTTCGCCCGTGGTGCCGCGCGATGGCGCGTCACGCGGTAGCCGTCGCCGACAAGTAGGGGTCACATCTTTCTTCATCACTTTTCGCACGCTCTGACCCCGTGCCAGTTCGCCCGTGGTGCCGTGCGATGGTGCGTCATGCGGTAGCCGTCGCCGCAGGCGATGGTGGATACCTGTCGCGACGCAGCCGAAGGCCGACGACGGGTCGCGCTGGGCGGCTGGCGCCGTCGGGTGTGGCGTCCCCCGGGGGGGGCCTGCAGTCCCGAGGACGCTGCACGATCACGCCCGCGTCCAGCGACACCCGGCGCCGCCCACACCGCGCGTCGGCGGACACGTCGCTTCGCCGTCATGCATACAAATTCCTGGTCGTTGACAGCCATAAAGCATACGATCTACCGTTGATCGTATGCGCACCACCCTTGATCTTCCCGACGGCCTCGTCGAGGCCGCCCGCGACACCATCGGCTTCAAGTCGAAGACCGACACCGTGGTCTATGCCCTCAAGGAAGTCGTGCGGCGCGGTCGGGTAGACGACCTGAAGGCCATGTTCGGCAAGGTCCACGTGTCGCTCGACCTCGACGCGACGCGAGAGCGCCCGCGAAGGGCGACGCGGTGATCGTCGTCGACACGTCGGTCTGGATTTCGGTGCTGCGCTACCCCGAGAGCGCCCACGCCGCGACGCTCTCGGCGCTGCTCGACGCAGACGAGGTCGCGCTTCCTGCACCAGTCAGGAGCGAGCTGCTGATGGGCACCTCCGGGCAGTCGCGCACACGCCTCGCGGCGGCCCTGTCTGCGCTACCCGTGCTGTATCCGACCGAGGCGACGTGGCACAGGCTCGACGCCTGGGCGGCACACGCCCGACAACAGGGGGCCTCATTCGGCCTCGTCGACCTGCTGATCGGCGTCCTCGCGGAGGAACTCGGGGCGCTCGTCTGGTCGCTCGACGGCGACTTCACGCGCCTCGGCGCGCTGAAGTTGGTGCAGCCCTTCCGCTGACTGCCCAGCCAGTCAGAGGTTGAGCGCCTTCATGGCAGCCGCGGCGTAGCGTGTCCCGACCGCGGCGCCAGGCGGCGCGATCGCATCGAGGCGCCGGAGTTCATCGCCCGAGAACGTCACCGTCGCCGCCGCCGCGTTCTCTTCGAGCCGGCCACGACTGCGCGTCCCGGGGATGGCGACGATGTGCGGGGCCTGGGCGAGCACCCAGCCGAGCGCCAGTTGCGCGGGCGTCACGCCCTTCTCGCGCGCCATGGCCTCGGCCTGCGCGACGATCGCGAAATTCTTCGCGAAGTTCTCGCCCTGGAACCTGGGGTTGTGGCGCCGATAGTCGTCGGGCGCGAGGTCGTCGATGCTGCGGATGGCCCCCGACAGGAACCCACGCCCCAGTGGCGAGTACGACACGAACGTCACCCCGAGATCGGCGCAGGCCGCCAGCGTCCCGTCTTCGGGATCGCGCGTCCACAACGAGTACTCGGTCTGCAGCGCGGTGATCGGGTGCACGGCGTGCGCGCGACGCAGCGTCGCGGCACTCGCCTCGCTCAGGCCGAGGAATCGCACCTTCCCGGCACGCACGAGGTCGGCCATCGCGCCGACCGTGTCTTCGATCGGCACCGCCGGATCCACCCGGTGCTGGTAGTAGAGATCGATCACGTCGACCCCGAGCCGCTGCAGACTGCGATCACACGAGGCCCTGACGTAGTCGGGATGCCCCGACACGCCGAGGAACGCGCCCTGTTCGTTTCGCACGTTCCCGAACTTGGTGGCGAGGATCGCCCGGTTGCGTCGATCGCGCAGCGCCTCGCCGACGAGCGCTTCGTTGTGCCCGACGCCGTACATGTCTGCGGTGTCGAAGAAATTGATGCCAATGTCGAGCGCATGGTGGATCACGTCGATCGACTGCTCGCGGTCGGCTGGGCCGTAGAACTCGCTCATGCCCATGCATCCGAGGCCGACGGTAGACACCGACAGGCCAGTTCGCCCGAGTGGACGAGGTGCAGGGCGGAGGGGATGCGGTTGGCTGGTCACAGGTACCTCACTGGTAGCCAATAGCGACGATAACCGAGCCGTTCGGCGTGACGCGCCAGGTCGAGGGGGTGGCGATAGGCATCCGCCGGAGTTGCACCAGCCACGATCGGCGCGAGATCGAGCACGGAGTACGGAACGGCCATGCCGGGTCAGATGCCGTCGTCCACCGCGGAGTTCCACTGCGGCTCCGCCGGCCAGGCCATGGTGTCGTGATGCCCTGGGGCGCCCCTATGCGACGTACCGTGCGATCGCGACGAAGTGACAGGCACTGCCCGCGATGACGCAGAGGTGCCAGGCGACGTGCGCCGACGGCCAGCGATGGTCGACCACGTAGAACGCGACCCCGCCCGTGTAGGCGAGGCCGCCGGCGAGGATCCACCAGAGCGCCGGCGCCGGAAGGGCGCGCATCAGCGGACCGATCGCGACGACGACCAGCCATCCCATGCCGATGTAGAGCACCAGCGACAGGATGCGCCGCCGGTCGAGCTGCCACCAGTCCTGGATGATCCCGATCACCGCGAGCGTCCAGACGATGGCGAGCAGCGTCCAGCCCCAGGGGCCGCGCAGCGGGCCGAGGAGGAACGGGGTGTAGGTCCCGGCAATCAGCAGGTAGATCGACGTGTGGTCGATCTTGCGGCAGATGGCCTTGGCGCGTCCCGTCAGCGAGTGGTAGACGGCGGAACTGGTGTAGAGCGCCACGAGCGTGACGCCGTAGATGGCGATGCTGGTGATCTTCCAGGGGTCGCCGACGATGGAGGTGGTGGCCAGCAGGATGGTGACGGCGACGGCAAACCCGACGGCCCCCGCGCCGTGTGTCAGCGCATTCCAACGCTCGACGATCGACATCCTGCGATCCTAGTCTTCGCCGCGTCAGCCCAGTGTCACGAAGGGGTCACGTCTTTCATTGCCGCATTTCTCAAGACCTGACCCCTTGCCCGTCGAGACGCTCAACGCGGGGTGCCGGCGGCTGGCGCGGGCGCGGCGGACGGCGCCGGTCACCCTGCGTGACCGTCGTGGCCGCAGGCCCGTCGGTACGCCACCACATCCACAGAATTCAGCGATCGATCACATCTCGCTGGCGTATTGTCTCGTCTTCCACACGCGGAGGAGGCAACACATGTCACATCGCATCGCGGTCGCACTCACCGTGGCGGCTGTGCTGGCGCCGCGTCTTGCGGCCGCACAGGTTCCGCCGCCCAACCACGCGCACTACGACACGCCCGACGGTTTCAACCAGCCGGCTGCGCCCGGCCTGCCGCTGGCCCCACGCCTGCAGAACCTCGGCGTCCACACGTTCGCCGTCTCGACGAAGATCGAGCGAGCGCAGCTCTTCATCAACCAGGGACTCAACCTGACGTACGGCTTCAATCACGCCGAGGCCGGGCGCGCGTTCGCCGAGGCGGCGCGCCTCGATCCCGCGTGCGCGATGGCGTACTGGGGCCGGGCGCTGGTGCTCGGCCCGAACATCAACGCGCCGATGGATCCGGCAGACGAGGCACGGGCGGTGTCGCTCGTGCAGCGGGCGCTGGCGCTGAGAGGCACCGCCACGCCGCGCGAGCGTGCGTACATCGACGCGCTCGCAACGCGATACACCGGCGCGCCAGAGGATCGGCAGAAGGCCGACCGCGCCTACGCCGACGCCATGAAGGCGGTCACGGTGGCGTTCCCCGACGATCTCGATGCGAAGACGCTGTACGCCGAGGCACTGATGGACACGCGCCCGTGGAACTACTGGAGCCGCGACGGCGTGCCCTACGACGAGACCATCGAGATCGAACGCGCGCTGTCGCAGGTGATCGCGACGCACCAGCACCACCCGGGCGCGCTGCACCTGTGGGTGCACCTGTGGGAACCGACCGACACGCCCGAGCGGGCCGAAGCCGAGGCCGACCGCCTGCTCCCGCTGATGCCCGGGGCGGGACACATGGTGCACATGCCCGCCCACATCTACCAGCGCGTCGGCCGGCACGCCGACGTCGTGTCGTCCAACCTCCTGGCCGCGAAGGCCGACGAAGACTACATCACGCAGTGCAAGGCGCAGGGGCTGTATCCGCTCGGCTACTACCCGCACAACCTGCACTTCATCTGGATGGGCGCGTCGGCGAGCGGCCGCGGCGCGCTCGCGCTCGAGTCCGCCACCCGCGTCGCGAACGCCATCCCGGCCGAGGCCCTGGGCAGCGTGCCGATCCTCCAGGGGTTCCTGGTGGTGCCGTACTGGGCGATGGTGCGGTTCGGCCAGTGGAAGGCCATCCTCGACGATGCGGGCCCGCGCCACGACACGCTGTTCACGCGCGCGGCGTGGCGCTACGCGCGGGCGATGGCGTTCACCGCGACGAACCGGCTCGACGAGGCGCAGGCCGAACTGGCGTTGCTCAGGACGCTCGTCGACGACCCGCAACTCAAGGGCCAGGTCACGTTCTCGAGCAACAGCGGCTACGCGATCATGCGGATCGCGCCCGAGGTCGTTGCCGGAGAAATCGCGGCACGGCGCAAGGACTGGGACACGGCCCTGCGGCACCTCGACCGCGCGGTGCGCTACGAAGACGGCCTGATCTACCAGGAACCGGCCGACTGGCATGCGCCGGTGCGGCAGAACCTCGGGGCCGTGCTGCTCGAGGCCGGCCACGCCGACGAAGCCGAGGCCGTGTTCTGGGAAGACCTGAAGAAGAACCCCGAGAACGGCTGGTCGCTCTTCGGCGTGGCGCAGGCGTTGAAGGCGCAGGGCAAGGCCGCAGAGGCCGCATCAGTCGAGGCGCGCTTCAGGAAGGCCTGGAAGGATGCCGACACCCCGCTCAGGGCGGCCCGTATCGCCGACGACGTGCTGCAGGTCGCGGCGCGGCAGTGACGTCGGTCCTGGACGGCGAGCGAACGTGCCCTCCGCACGCCGTTCAGGAGGCCTCCGCATTCTTTGCTACCCTGTCGGCATGAGCACGACGTCGCTGAGGTACTGCCTCCTTGCCCTGGCCGTGATCGCGTGGCCCGCTGCCAGCGCCAACTCGCAGTCGATCTTCGGCCCGGGCCAGCGCGTCCTGCTCGATGCGCACAACTGCTATCCCGAGGGCGATGCCCACGCGGATCGCATCGACCGCGCGCTGGCCACAGGCCTCCCGGTCGCGATCGAACAGGATCTCGTGTGGCGGCCGGCTGCAGACGGGCGGCCGGCACATTCCATCGTCTCGCACGGCGAGCCCTTCACCGGCCGCGAACCGTCGCTCCGCCAGCATTTCTTCGAACGCATCCGGCCCATCGTCGAGCGTGCCCTCCGCGAGAACGACCGTCGTCACTGGCCGCTCATCACGCTCAATCTCGATTTCAAGACCGTCGAGCCCGAGCACCTGGCCGAGATCTGGGCCATGCTCGGCGAGTACGAAGCGTGGCTGACCACCGCACCGCGCACGGCGACGCCAGAGACCGCCGCGCCGCTCGACGTCAGGCCGGTGCTCGTGCTGACCGGCGATCACGACGAGCAGCAGGCGGCGTTCCACGACCGCGTGGCCATTGGCGGACGCCTGCGGCTGTTCGGCGCCATCATGCTGCGGCCCGACGA
>JAEUQQ010000711.1 GCA_016789685.1 Acidobacteriota bacterium
GGGCGATCACGCGTTCGCGCGCCGCGACACCGCGCGCACGGCGTGCGTCAGGCGTCCATCGCAGGGCCGCAAGCAGCGCATCGGCCAGGGCGCGCGGAGAGCGCGCGGGCACGACGAGCCCGGTCTCGCCGACGAGCCGCGCACAATCGCCCACATCGGTGACCACGCAGGGCACACCACTCGCCATCGCCTCGCCGATCACGTTCGGGAGCCCTTCGCCCAGCGAGCACAGCACGTCGAGGTCGAGCGCATTGTAGACGGCTGGCATGTCGCGGCGTGCGCCAGCGAACAGCACGCGATCGTCGAGTCCGAGCGCGGTGCAGCGCTGGCGGATGGGCGCCACGTGCGCGGGATCGCCGTCGCCCACGCACACGAAGCGCGCACGCGGATCCTCGGCCGCCACCAGCGCGCACGCCTCGAGGAACGTCGGGTGGTCCTTGATCGGATCCAGCCTGGCGACGATGCCGATGAGCGGAGTGGTGGCATCGATGCCCCACGCGGCGCGCACGCGCGCGCCGGCGGCGGCATCGGGGGCAAAACGTGCCGTGTCGAAGGGATTCGGCACGACGAGATGCGCGCGGGGCACGAAGCCACGCGCGAGGTGGTGACGCGCGCCGGCCTCGGAGTTGAAGACCACGACATCGGGCCACGACGACATGCCTCGCGCCGCGCGATCGAGCATGCCGGGCAGCCAGTCGTAGAGCGAGAAGTCCATGAAGGCGTTGCCGACCATCCAGACGGTGGGCACCGAGCGCAGCCGCCCGATGACGCCGGTGAGGTGCGTCGCGACGTCGAACGCGCCGACGATCACGTCGGGCCGCGTCGTGGTCACGAGCGACCAGGCGCGACGCAGGGCCGGCCCCCAGTCCCAGCGCCCACGCTTGCCGAGGTCGGTGACCTCGACACCCGGCAGCGCCGCCAGTTCGGCGCGGAAGGGCCCGCCCGGGTAGAGCGAGGCGACGGTACATGCGTATGCGTCGCGATCGAGGTGCTTCACCGTTTCGACGAGTTGACGCTCGGCGCCGCCTATCTCGAGGCAGCGGATGAAGACGAGCACGCGGAGCGGCGTGCGGTCGCGAGCCGGCACGGCGTCGCTCGCGGTGCTCACGCCAACTTGCGCCCCGAGACGCCGACGGGCAGCGCCGACGTGGCGAGATCGTCGAAACCCGCGGCGGTGAACCAGCCGCGCACCTCGTCGACCGAGTGCTTCCACTGGAATCGCGGCGAGTACCAGTCGAACGTGTCGAGCACGCGCCACGCCGGATCGGGATCCATGCTGGTCGGCAGTGCGGCCGATGTGAGCAGGCCGAGTCCCTTGATCGTGTGCAGGTGATACAGGGGCACCGCGACGCGGCACAGGCTGAGCAACAGCGGCTTGGGCAGGCGCGACGTCAGCGGGCGCAGGAGTTCTGATCCCGGCATGACGCGCGCGAGCCGGTCCCAGTACACCCAGATGGCCATGCGCCCGCCGGGCTTGAGCAGTGGCACCAGGCTCTGGAAGGCCCGTTGCGTGCTGGGCGTGTGGTGCAGGACGCCCAGGCTGTAGATGTAGTCGAACGATGCGGGCGCAAAGGGCGGCGCGAAGATGTCGGCCTGGCTGATCTGCACGTTGGGGCGCGCGCCCAGGTTGGCCGCCGCGGCATCGACCGCCGAACTCAGGTCGATCCCGTAGACGTCTGCGCCAGCGTCGGCGCAGACCTCGGCGAAGCGGCCCATGCCGCACCCCGCGTCGAGAATGCGTTTGCCCTGCAGTTCCCCGGTACTCCAGCAGGTGCGCTCGACGAAGGCGTCACGGCTCCGCGTCGACCCGTTGGCCGAGTCGAGTTGCGTGCGCGAGAAGTGATTCCATTGGTAGCCGAACGAACCGCTGTAGTGCTCCGCATCGACGAACCGGCGCACGCCGCGCAGGTGAGGATACGTCGCGCCGCACGCGCACGTGAGCAGGGCGTCTCTGCCTGGCGGGCTGAGCGGCTGGCGGCACTTGGGACAAGCGAACGGGGTGTCTGTCGACATGACGAACGGATCCTGGCAAACAGTCGCGGGCGCTCAGGCGGGGCGACGACCCGACACCGACACCTGGAAGGGCCCGGCCGCGAGGTCGGTCAGCCCGGCTTCGGTGAACCAGCCGTGCACTTCTTCTGGCGTGTGCATCGAGTGGAATCTGGGCGAGTACCAGTCGAACGTGTCGAGCATCCGCCACTCCGGATTGACGTCCATGCTGGTCGGCAGCACCTTCGACGTGATCGTCCCGACATACGGCACGCGGTGCACGTAGTAGAGGGGCACGGCCAGGCGGCACAACTGCATCAGCAGGGGCTTTGGCAGTCTGGGCGTGACCTTCCGCAGCCACTTCGACCCCGGGAACATCTTCGCCAGTTCGGCCCAGTACACCCAGATGGCGATCCGCCCGCCCGGCTTGAGCAGCGGCACCAGGCTGAGGAACGCCCGGCGGGTGTCGGGTGTGTGGTCGAGCACGCCCAGGCTGTAGATGTAGTCGAACGACCCCGGCGCGAAGGGCGGTGCGAAGATGTCGCCCTGGCAGATCCTGGCGTTCGGATGGGGGGCCAGGTTGACCACCGCGGCGTCGACGGAGTTGCTCAGGTCGAACCCGTGGATCTCGGCGCCGGCCTGCGCGCAGACCTCGGCGTAGCGGCCCATGCCGCACCCCGCGTCGAGCACGCGGGTGCCGCGCAGGTCGTCGAGGTTCCAGCCGGTCTTCTGCACGAACGCGTCGCGGCTGCGGGTCGTGCCCTGCGCCGAATCGAGTTGCGTCTGCGCGAAGCGATTCCACTGGTAACCGAACGATCCGGCGTAGTGTTCGGTCTCGACGAAGCGCCTGACGCCGCGCACCATCGGAAACGACGTGCCGCAGGTCGGGCACGCGAGCCCGTCGTGCTCGGCCTGCCGGAGGGGCGCCTGCCGGCATTTCGGGCACGCGTAGAGTTGGTCGGAAGCCACCATATGCGGGATTCAGCCTGGATGAAAGGAGACGTGACGTCGGTCAGGGCCTGCGTGCGGCCACTTCGTTATACAGCATTTCGTGGGCCTCGACGTTCCTGGCCATCATGAATCGGTCGATCACCCGCTGGCGGCCACTGGCGCCGGCGCTGGCCCGTTGCGCTCCAGACGCCAGGG
>JAEUQQ010000043.1 GCA_016789685.1 Acidobacteriota bacterium
CTGATCCTGTGCGACGTGATGATGCCGCCGCCAGATGGCTTCGAACTGCGACGCCGCCTGTCGTGGGCCTCCGAGACCGCGGGCATCCCCTTCGTCTTCCTGACGGCACGCGGCAGCAAGTCTGAACAGATCTCGGGCATCACCGACGGTGCCGACGACTACATCGTCAAGCCGTTCGAGCGCGACGAGCTCATCGCGCGCGTGCGCGCCGTGCTCCGGCGACACGAGCGGGGCCGGGCGTCTGGGCTGCGCCAGGGCTCGATCCAGGTCGAGCGGCTCATGGACCTGTCGCCCGACGTCATGCTCCTCGTCGATCGCGGCGGCGCCATCAGGCTCGCCAACCGGCGTGCCCGCAGCCTGCTCGGCGGGTGCCACGACGCCGACCTGGTCGATCGCCGGGTGGTCGAGTTCGTCGCGGCCGATCACGTCGAACAGTGCATGTCGTGCTTCGGCGACGTGCTGGCCAGCGCGGTGTGCAACCGGATGGTTGAAACCGAGTTCGTCACGGCCGACGGGACTCGCGTCCCGATGGAAGCGTCGCTCGGGCACTTCGAGTGGCAGGACGGCATCGGCGTCCAGGTCACCCTGCGCGACATCTCGGAACGCAAGCGGGCCGAGCGCGACCTGCGGCGGGCGCACGAGGAACTCGCACGCGCCTACGACGCGACGCTCGAAGGCTGGGCCATGGCCCTCGAACTCCGCGACCGCGAGACGGCGGGGCACTCGGCCCGCGTCAGCACCACGACCGTCAGGCTGGCCCGGTCGCTCGGCGTGCCCGAGGACGAGATGCTGCACTACTTCCGCGGCGCCGTCCTGCACGACATCGGCAAGATGGGCGTGCCCGACGCGATCCTGCAGAAGCCGGGACCGCTGACGCCAGACGAGCGGGCCATCATGCAGCGCCACCCCGTCTACGCCCGCGAAATGCTGGCGCCAATCGCGTACCTCGCGCCGGCGCTCGACATCCCCGTCTATCACCACGACCGCGGGGACGGCAGCGGGTCTCCCCTTGGCCTCCAGGGCGACGCGATCCCGCTGGCCGCGCGGGTGTTCATGGTCGTGGACGTGTGGGACGCCCTGCGCTCAGACCGTCCCTACCGCACCGCGATGTGCATCCGCGATGCCCGCCAGTACCTGCGCGACCAGAGCGGACGGCAATTCGA
Organism: Acidobacteriota bacterium; assembly: GCA_016789685.1. Taxonomy (GTDB): domain Bacteria; phylum Acidobacteriota; class Vicinamibacteria; order Vicinamibacterales; family JAFNAJ01; genus JAEUQQ01. The sequence goes on from JAEUQQ010000043.1 coordinate 1,164, forward strand.
CCCCACGGTCGTCGAGGCGTTCCTGGCGTTGCCCCTCGAGTAACCTGCGCGGAGCGCGGCTAGAGCCGGCAGGTCGCCTGGGCGCCAGACACCGACACGCCGGGCGCGGCTTCGACGTTCACCTCGGTGACCACGCCATTGTCGACGACCATCGAGAAGCGCTTCGACCGCACACCCATGCCGAACGCGCTGAGATCGGTGTCGAGGCCAAGGGCCTTTGCGTAGACGCCGTTGCCGTCGGCCAGCATGAGCACCTTCCCCGTGGCCCCGCTCGCCTCACCCCAGGCGTGCATCACGTGCACGTCGTTGACGGCCAGGCAGGCGATGGTGTCGATGCCCTTGGCCTTGATGGCATCGCAGGCCTGCACGTAGCCTGGCAGGTGCTGCCGCGAACACGTCGGCGTGAACGCGCCGGGCACGCCGAACACGACCACCTTCTTGCCCGCAAACAGTTCCTGGGTGGTGATCGGCCTTGGACCATCAGCCGTCATGTGGGTCAGGATACCTTCGGGAACGGTGGCGCCGGCAACGATCGACATGGACTGCGTCCTCTCGGATGGAAGTGATTGGGCTGTACTGGGTTCCGCCGACCTCCGATCCTACCTGATGCGTAACGCGCAGAACAGCAGAGGCGAGAGCCCGGTGGCCCCGGAGCACCGCGATCAGACCGGGCTGACCCTCACGGTCATGCCCCGCTCGAGCCCCAGGCGCTCGGCCGCCGACCCATCGCGCACCGCCACCTCGAGATGCCCGCTCGACCCGCGCAGCACGAGCGCGGCGCCAACCTCGACGTCGCCATAGGTGCGGCGCACAGGCAGCACGTGACCATGCACGTCGCACGTGGCGCTCTCGGCCGGCACGTCGTCGATGTTCGTGATCGCGTTGCCGAACCGGTCGATCGACACCACCTCGCCAACGATGCCGTCGGCGAAGCGCACGGGCGTCGGCACCGGCAGCAGGATGGGGTGTGGATGCGGCGCGCCGACCTGCACGAGCGGCGTGCCCACGAGCAACGCCGCCGCCACGGGCGCAAACACGTCGCGGCCATGGAACGTCGGCGACGCCCCGGACGGGATGTTCAACCGGACGGCGGTCGCACCGGGACACTGCAGCGGCGCCGTCAGCACGCCGTTGTCGGGCGCGATGAGGAACCGGTGATCCGCGCACACCGCGATTGCCGCGCGACCGGTGCCCACGCCTGGATCGACCACGACGATGTGCACCGTGCCGACGGGGAACCGCTGCCAGTAGCGCCCGACGGCATCACGTGCCTGGACGACGTCGTGCGCGCGGATCTCGTGACTCACGTCGATGATCGCCGCATCGGGCGCGTGCGTGAGCAGTTCGCCCTTCATCTCGGCGACGTATCCGTCGGCCGTGCCGAAGTCGGTGAGCAGCGTGACGAGCGACACCATGGTGTGAACGATATCCGAAGTCTGCGCGCGCGAGCCGGGTTCAGCGCGGCATGACCACGATGGCGTCAGATACCGCACGCGGCCCCGTGCGGTCGGTCGGCCGGTTCACGACTTCGCCCTGCACGACGAGGGTCGTCGATCCCCCTCCGTCGAGATTCAGCGCGTCGCGCAGCCCGAGGTACGCACACAGCCGCTGCAGTTCCGCGAACGACATGCCCACGCTGTGATCGGGCCTGCGCCCGTCCACGGCCACGAGCCACACCGCATCGTCGCCATCGACCCCGATCAACGAACGCGGGTGCCGCACCACCGGGAAGTCGTCGCGCATCCGCTCGACGGCGAAGTCGGTAACCGGCAGGCCGGCCTCGACGAGCAGGCCCGCACCGCCAACCACGTCGTCGGCCTGCTGCCACGCCGACAGGTCTCGGCCATCCGGGTGCCAGAAGGCCAACCGCATCCGCGCGATGGCGAGAGGATCGGGGACCGCGCCAAGCCGGGCTCGCCCGAACGACAGGTGCGCACGTGTGCCGTCGTCGCGAATGGCGACGGCCCCGCGTGGATGCACACCGAAGCCCACCGGGACGCCCGACACGACGAGCAAGCCGGCCGGGCCGCCCGTCGACGTGAAGAACCCCGCGTTGATCGCCGCGATGGCTCCGGCGCGCCGCGACATCTCGAGCACGCGCTCGAGCGCCGGCAGGCGATCGCCGGCCACGACCGAGCGCAGCCGCACGAACCGCGTGTCGAGCCTGATCGCCTTGATCGACAGCGGCCCGGACGCCTGCGGATCGAGCAGCGTCGTGTCGGTGATCGTTGCCAGCGACACGCCGCGGGCGACGTCGACCAGGTCGATGGTACCACGTGCCGTGGGTGACACGCCGCTGAGTAGCGCGACCACGATGACGAGGGCAGCGCCGGCAAACCGCCGGCGGTGATGCGGTGGCACGAGCGGCGAACATGTCCGACGGGTCATGACCTCAGTCCAGGGAACGCCCCAGCGGCGGCGTGTCGATGCCGGCGGCCAGGAGCAGGGCCGACATGTCGGCCGGAAGCGGCGCGCTCGCGTCGATGCGCGCGTGGGTCACCGGGTGCTCGAACACCAACTGGCACGCGTGAAGGGCCTGGCGCCGCATGCCCTTGAGGGCGGCGACGAGCCTTGCGTCGGTGAGCCCGCTGAATCGCGCGGGACCATAGACGGCATCGCCGACGATCGGCGCGCCGATGGCCGACAGGTGCACGCGAATCTGGTGCAGGCGGCCCGTTCCCAGCTCGCAGGCGACCACGGCGATCCCCCGGCGGGATCCGCGCGATGTGGCGACGATGTCGTAACGGGTCACGGAATCCTGCCCGAGCGTGGGCGATGCCACCATGCGGCGGCGATCGAGTGGATCGCGCCGCAGCTTGAGCGTGATGCTGCCCGCGCGGCGTGGCGGCCGGCCGAGCGTGATCGCGGCATAGCGCTTCACGACGGCGCGCTCGCTCCACTGGCGCTGCAGGGCCAGCAGGACGTCGCGTTGCTTGGCGACGAGCACGAGGCCCGACGTGTCCTTGTCGAGTCGATGCACCAGCGACGGCGTCCAGCCGGCGGCAGCCGTCGCGGAACGCCCGAGCAGCGCGTTGAGCATCGTGCCGCCGGCATGCTTGTAGGTGGGATGCACGACCATCCCTGCGGGCTTGTCGACGATGAGGAGGTGGTCGTCTTCGTAGCAGACGGCAAGCTCGGCGGTTTCTGGCTGTGGCCGGACGCGCGCGGGAGGCGCGGGCAGCCACGCATCGACGGCCTGGCCCTCGAGCACGCGCGCCGAGGCGCGTGGCGCGATGCGGCCGGCGATCATCACGTGGCCAGCGGCCACGGCGCGCTGGATGACGGTTCGCGAGACCCGGGCGTCGGCCGGCAGGCGACGAAGGACGACGAGGTCGACGCGGTGGTGGTGGTCGCCGCGGTCGGCGATGAAGCGGTGGAGGACGGGCGGGCCGGCGTCGTGGGTCACGTGTTGTACGAATTGTGCCGTTCGCACGTTTAAGCAGACGACATGAAGATACCCGGGCGTCCCCAGCCGCCCCAGTGTTCGATCTGCGGGCGTCGGTTGAAGTGGCTTCGGCAGGGCGAGCGTGTCACCGACGAGTCGGCGACCGAGTTCCGGGGGCAACTGTATCAGTGCCCGCGCGGTCACGACCTGTGGTGGTTCGATCCCTGGCGCCAGCGGTGGCACGCGTCGCCCGACGCGGTGTAGGGGCGCCTCGCCCATTGTGCCGTGGGTGCGCCCCCCCGGGGGCGCCGGGTGCCGTGCGTCTCGTCGGCATCGCATCCCGACTTCACATTTCGCATCCCTGGGCCGATTCCTGATCTGCTGCGGTCCGGCGTACCCCTGGTGATCCGTCGCGAGCCTGGAGGGGGATGCCGGAGACGCCTGGCGCGTGGCGTGGGCTGGCGATCTGGAAACGAAAACTGCCGCTTGGATGACTAACGTGATCCAAACAGGCGACCATTGACTCCTGATCGTTGCACTCTGCCAAGGATCTGAGTCGGCACCGATCTTGATACGTCATGGAACTGCGCCGGCACATCCCGCCGTCGCATCGGGGCCGGTCCGCACCAAGGACCACCCCAGGAGTCGTACGATGCGCGTCCGTCACCTCGTCGCTGCCGCCCTGTTCCTCGTCGCTGCGCAGTCGGTCTCGGCCGACCCCCTGACCGCCCCAACGGCATCGTGGGCCGATGGAGAGGGCCGCAACTTCGAGCTGCTCTGGAGCGGCGAGCAGGCCACCTTCAGCGTCGATGGCGTCGGCACCTCGGTCTACACCTCGCTCGACGACTGTTGCTCGGACGTCTTCGACCGCGTCCGCACCCTCAATCCTGGAAGTACGCTGACGTTTTCGCAACTGGTCCTGAACTGGGGCCCGCGCATCGACACCGTGCTCCATGACGACCTCGACTGGAGCCTCCTCAGGGCCAGCGGCTTCGACAACCTCATTTCGCTCGCCGGAGTCGTGACCCTCAACGTCTCGACCTCCGCCCGCCGCGGGCCCGCCGTGCTGGCCTTCAATGCGCCCTACGAGGAACCGCCAGACGAGAAGCAGGTCCCCGAGCCTGGCATCCTCCTGCTCGTGGGGTCGGGGCTCCTGGGCTTCGCGACCCTGGGCAGGCGGCGGCTGGCCCGATCGGCCAATCCTCCGGCCGATCCGGTCGCGCGTTGACACGATCTCGCCCCGCAGAGTCTCATGGGGCCTGCCTGAGGGACGGCGGCCGTTCGGAAGCCGCCCCCCGAGGCGGAGCCTCATGCCTGTCACACTCGGAATCGAACGCCTCCTCGCCTCGCACCGCCTGAAGGGCCGGCGGATCGGCCTCGTCTGCAATCCCGCCTCGGTCGACAGTCAGCTCAGGCACATCGCCACACACTGCCTCGACGACCACGGCCTCAGCGTCGGCGCCCTGTTCGGTCCGCAGCACGGCTTCAACTCCGACCTGCAGGACAACATGATCGAGACGCCGCACGCCAGCGATCGCGCGCGCGGCCTGCCCATCTACTCGCTCTACAGCGAAACGCGCGAGCCGACCGACACCATGCTGGCCGGCCTCGACGCGCTCGTCATCGACCTGCAGGACGTCGGCACCCGCGTCTACACCTTCATCTACACGATGGCCAACTGTCTCAGGGCCGCGGCGCGGGTCGGACTGCCGGTGATCGTGTGCGACCGTCCCAATCCCATCGGCGGCCTGGTGATCGACGGGCCGATGCTCGCCCCGGGCTTCGAGTCGTTCGTGGGGATGTATCCCATCCCCCTGCAGCACGGCATGACCATCGGGGAACTGGCCCGCCTGTTCAACGACACGTTCGGCATCGGGGCTGACCTGCACGTCGAGCCGATGGACGGCTGGTCGCGCGACATGTACTTCGACGCCACGGGCCTGCCGTGGGTCATGCCCTCGCCCAACATGCCCACGCTCGACACCGCCATCGTCTACCCGGGCGCGGTGCTGGTAGAGGGGACGACGTTGTCTGAGGGACGCGGCACCACGCGGCCATTCGAGTTCCTCGGCGCGCCGTGGGTCAACGAGAATGCGCTGGCGCGCGAACTCGCAGCGCTCCAGTTGCCTGGTGTCGCCTTCAGGCCGATTCGATTCGAGCCCACGTTCCAGAAGCACGCCGGACGTTCGTGCGGTGGCGTGCAGATCCACGTCACCGCGCGGGGGGAGTTCGGGGCCGTGCTGGCCACGGTGGCCGTGCTCGCCGGCCTCAAGGCGCAGGCCCCCGACAACGACTGGTGGCGCCAGCCGCCCTACGAGTACGAATACGAGAAGATGCCGATCGACATCCTGGCGGGCTCGTCGGAGCTCCGCGACCGGATCAACGCCGGCGATGCCGCCCGCGACATCGCGGCGGCGTGGGCACCTGGCCTGACGGCGTTTGCCGCGACTCGCGCACCCTTCCTGATCTACTGACGACCGTCCATGGGAGCGCCATCGATCGGATCGATTCCGGCCGAGAGGCCCCGGACAAGGAGCGCTGATCGATGACGCACGACGAACGTCAGTCCCTGATTGCCCGGTATCGCGCCGGATACGCCGAGATCGTCGCCGCGCTCGACGGCATCACGCCAGGCGAGCTCGACGCCCATCCGCGGCCGGGAGCGTGGAGCCCGCGCGAGATCGTGCACCACCTGGCCGACTCCGAGATGACGAGTGCCATCCGGCTACGCCGTCTGATCGCCGACGACGCGCCGGTGATCGTCGGCTACGACCAGGACCGCTACGCGGCGACGCTGTTCTACGACCGTCCGATCGAGCCGTCGCTCGACGCGTTCAGGGCGGCGCGGGCCGCAACGGCCGACATCCTGGATCGCCTCGACGAGGCGCAGTGGCAGCGCGCAGGGACGCACAGCGAGAGTGGGCGCTACGACGTCGAGACGTGGCTGCGGCTCTACGCGCAGCACGCGCATGGGCATGCCGACCAGATCCGGCGGGCGCGCGCGGCCGCCCGGGGCTGAACGCGGCGGCTCGACCGAGTACAATCAGGGTTTCGCTTCACGTTTCCGGAGGTATCGATGCGTCGATTGCTCGTAGCCGGGTGCGGCCTCGTGGCAGCACTCGCGGTGACCACGGCGCTGCGCGCGCAGCAGCCCCCCATGTCCAATCCCGACGGCTGGCAGATTCCCCAGACCGCGCCCACCGACACCAACCCGGTCGCGTCGAGTCCGCAGGTGATCGCCAAGGGCAAGGACCTCTACAAGGCGAAGTGCGAACGCTGCCATGGCGCGACGGGCGTCGGCAACGGCCCCGATGCCGATCCCGAGCACATGCCCAACGACCTCACCGACGGCAAGCGCGCGGCCCGCAATCCCGACGGCGTCATGTACTACAAGATCTGGAACGGCCGGAAGAAGCCCAAGATGCCCGCGTTCAAGACCGACATGGCCCAGAACGACGTCTGGACCGTGATCCACTACATCAAGACCCTCCGCAAGTAACCACGCGGCGTCGCTTTCCCCGTTTCTCACCCATTTCCGCGCCAATTCGGGTCAGACCCCAGTTGGGGCCCAGATTGGCGCGGCCGGGTGTTTCTCCTCGGAATTCCGGACCGGCCGCACTGGCGGCGCCGAATTGGGGTCAGGCCCTCATCATCGGCGGGAGGCGGCGCGACACCGGTGGGTGTCAGCGCATGAGGGTGTTGGCGAGGGAGGTGTAGTCGGTGACGGCGCGGTGAAGGTCCGCGATTTGCACGTGCTCGGTGTCGGTGTGCGCATCGAGGATGGAGCCCGGCCCATAGAGCAGGGGCACGCCGAAGCCATCGAGGAGCGGCACGTCGGTGGTATAGGCGAACACTTCCGTTGCGAACCCCTCGACGATGTGCAATCGCACGGGCGGCACCTCGAGCACGTGCTCGATCTCGACCAGCGACTCGAGCGATCCCAGCCGCGCCCCGACCTCGGACGCGGGACCGACGGTGCGGAACATCACCTCGCATGACGCGTGTGGCGGCACGACATTTGGCGCGACGCCCCCCTGGATGACACCCACGGTATAGGACGTCACCCCAAGCAGCGGGTCGGCAGGAAGTGCAATCGCCCGCAACAGCACGAGCGCGTCGATCAGCTTCTCGATCGCCGACTCGCCCAGGTGCGGATGCGACGAATGCACTGCCCGGCCAGACGCCCGCAGCCGGATGCGCCACACGCCGCGCGTCGCCGAACCCAGCCGCGATTCCGTCGGCTCCCCGTTGACCAGGAACCGCGTCGGCAACGGCTCGCGATTCGCCTTCAGGGCCCCGTCGCTGCCACGCTCCTCGCCGACCACGAACACGAGCGCGATGTCATCGTGCCCAGCGGCTACCAGTCGCTCCGCCGCCACCCACTGCGACGCCAGGATGCCCTTCGCGTCGCACGTACCCCGCCCGTAGAGCCGGTCGCCCTCGACGCGACTGGGGAAGAAGGGCGGGACGCAGTCGACATGGGTCGAGAAGGCCAGGACCGGACGCGGTCCACGCGTCGCGATGACGTTGCCTCGCCCCTCGCTCACCTGCTGCTCGTGGACACTCCACCCGCGTTCGCGCAACCGCGACGCCAGCAGCGTCGCGCACGCGCCCTCGCGGCCCGTGGTCGAGTCGATGTCGACCAGTTCGCGTGTCAGCGCGACAACGTCTAGCGGATCCATCGTTCGAGTCCCGTGCGGGTGTCGGTCTTCGCATCGCGGTACTTCACGATCACCGGTGTCGCCAGCGACACGCCCCACTCACGCCCCGCCCCAACACTGACCGCACGCGCGCCGGGCACGACCACCGCGCCTTCGGGCACGACGAGTGGCTCGCCCGCCACTGGGGCGATGATCCGCTCGTGCACCAGGTCGTAGACCGGCGTCGATCCCGTCAGCACCGTCCCTGCAGCGATCACGGCCCGGGTCCTGATGATCGCCCCCTCGTAGATCCCGGTATTGCCGCCAACCAGCACGTCGTCTTCGATGACCACCGGCAGTGCGCCGACCGGCTCGATCACGCCGCCAATCTGCGCGGCGGCGCTGATGTGCACACGCGCGCCGACCTGCGCGCACGAGCCCACCAGGGCGTGCGAGTCGATCAACGTGCCGGCCCCCACGTACGCGCCGATGTTCACGTACATCGGCGGCATGCAGATGACGCCCTCGCCGAGGAACGCTCCATCGCGCACCGACGACCCTCCGGGCACCACGCGGACGTTGTGCTCGAGGCGCAACGGCTTGAGCGGCAGCGTGTCCTTGTCGAAGAACGGCACGCGCCCGTGGTCCATCGACATGTCGGCGAGCGCGCCGGCGCGGAACCCGAGCAGAATCCCCTGCTTGACCCACGTGTTGACGCGCCATCCCGATGCGCTTGCCGCGTCGGGTTCGGCCGCGCGCACGAGGCCGCGCGACAGTGCGTCGCGCAGGCGGGCAAACGCCACACGCATCTCATCGCGGTCGGCGCCGGGATCGGCAGACAACGCGAGCACGCGCTCGCGCAGGGTGTCGAGGATCTCGCTCACTGCGTCACTTCCATGTGTGAGAGGTCGAGCGCCCGCAACACCGCCGCGATTCGCTCGCGGGTGGCGGCCTGTGGCGCCACCATCGGCAGCCGATAGTACTCGCCGACGGCACCGAGCATGGCCAGCGCGGCCTTCACGGGAATCGGATTCGACTCGACGAAGTTCACCTGCATGAGATCGAACAGTCGCTTGTGGATGGTCTGCGCACCCGCAAAGTCGCCGCGGTTCGCCGCGGCCACGAGTGCGGTCATTTCGCCAGGCACGATGTTCGATGCGACCGAGATCACGCCACGCCCGCCGACCGCGATCACCGGGAGTGCCAGCGCGTCATCGCCGCTGAGCACCAGGAAGTCGTCTGGCAACCGCGCACAGACCTCGGCGATCTGCAGCATGTTCCCCGACGCTTCCTTGACGCCGACCACGCCGGGAATCGCCGCCAGCTTCGACAACGTCGCCACGTCGATGTTCGTGCCGGCGCGTCCGGGGACGTTGTAGAGGACGATCGGCAGCGGCATCGCCGACGCTATCGCCTGGTAGTGCGCGACGAGCCCCTGCGGCGTCGGCTTGTTGTAGTAGGGCGTCACCGACAGGATCCCGTCGGCGCCGAGCCCGTGGAAGGCCGTCGCCAGCGCGATCACCTCGCGCGTGTCGTACCCCCCGGCACCCGCCAGCACTGGCACACGCCCCGCCACTTCGTCGATCACCAGTGACACGACGTGGCGCTTCTCGTCGAATGACAGCGTCGGACTCTCGCCCGTCGTTCCGCACGGCACCAGGAAGTCGATGCCGGCATCAACCTGTCGTCGCACCAGGCGCCGCAGGGCCGCATCGTCGATGCTGCCGGTGCTGGTGAAGGGCGTGACGAGTGCCGTCCCGCATCCGATGAACCGTGCGCGCATGCTCACACTCCCGAAAACTGACGGCGTTCGTTCCACGTCTGCAGCACCAGCGACACCTGCCCGTTCACGCGCGGGTGCTGCACACCCTCGACGCTACCCACGGTGGCCGCGACGCGCCCGGCCATCGGCGGCGTCGTGACCCCTACCGCTCGGCGATGACGTCGCGCATGGTGAACCACCCGCGGCGACGCGCCACGAAATGCGCCGCCACCAGGGCTCCCTGCGCAAACGTCGCGCGATCCCTCACGACATGCGACAGCGTGATCGTCTCTGCCGCGCCATCGAACCCGACGACGTGCGTGCCGGGAATGTGCCCGGCCCGCGTCGATGACACATCGATATTGCCGAGCCACCCGCCGCGCACGACGGCATCGCGCAGCATGAGCGCCGTACCCGACGGCGCATCGCGTTTCGCCGCGTGATGCTGCTCGTGGATGAATGCCCCGTAGCCGCCCGCCTGCTGCAGCAGCGACGCGGCCCGCTCGCACGCGGCGTCGATGACGTGCGCACCGATCGAGAAGTTGGCTGCAGCAACCACGCCGATCTGCTGCTCGGCCGCGAGCCGCTGCAATGCCGCCTGGTCGGCGCCCCAGCCGGTCGTGCCGATGACGGTGTGCACGCCGCACCTGGCGAGTGCCGCGAGGTTGGCGGCCGCTGACTCCGGGTGCGTGAACTCCATCGCGACATCGATCCCACGGCACAACGCTGTCGTGATACCCGTGCCTCCGGGGTTCGCGGCGCGGTCGAGCGTGGCCACGACCTCGCAACGGTACTCCGCGGCCAACGCCTCGATCAGGCGGCCCATGCGCCCGGTGCCGATCACGAGCAGACGCAGCACGCCGCCGTTCATGCCGGCACCGCCTCGGCCCCGGTGGCGGCGAAAAACCGCGCATGCAGCCGCTGCATGGCCTCGCGCACGAGCGCGTCGGGCACCACCAGCGTCACGTTCCGCCGCGAACCGCCCTGCGAGATCATCTCGAGCGGCATCCCCTCGAGCGACGCGATCACGCGCGCGCTGAGCGTCGCGTCGGTGGCCATGCGGTCGCCCACCGCGCAGACGATCGCGCGTCCTGTCACCACCTGCACGTCGGCAAACGCCGACAGGTCGCCGGTGATCCGATCGACCGCGCGCGCATCGTCGATCGTCACCGACACCGACACCTCTGACGTCGTCACCACGTCGACCGCCGTGCGATGCCGCGCAAACACCTCGAACACGCGTTGCAGGAAGCCGTGCGCCATCAGCATCCGCGTCGAGGCGATGTCGATGCGCGTCACGCCACGCTTGCAGGCGATGGCCGTGAGGCCGTGCACGCTGCCGGCGGCCGCCTGCGTGATGCGCGATCCTGCGCGCTGCGGCGCCCTGGAGTTCAGGATCCGCACGGGAATGCCCGACGACACGGCTGGCAGGATGGTGCTCGGGTGCAGCACCTTGGCGCCGAAGTAGGCCAACTCGCTGGCCTCGTCGAACGACAACTCCGGCACCACGCGCGCGTCAGGGATGACGCGGGGATCGGCCGTGAGCATGCCGTCGACATCGGTCCAGATCTGGATCTCGTCGGCAGCGATGGCTGCACCGACAATGGCGGCCGAGTAGTCCGATCCGCCGCGGCCGAGCGTGGTCGTCGCGCCGTCGCTCGTGGCGCCAATGAAGCCCCCGATCACCGGCAGCCTGCCCTCGCCGAGCGCGGGTACGAGCGCCGCCTGGCAACGCTCGCCGGTCAGATCGTTGCGGGGCACCGCCGCCGTGAACTGCGCGTCGGTGACGACCAGGGTCCGGGCATCGAACCACTGAGACCTGACGCCTGCCGCCTCGAACGCGGCGGCCACGATGCGGCTCGACAGCAGCTCGCCCGTCGCCGCGAGGATGTCGAGCGAGCGGGGCGAGGCCTCGCCCAGTGTCGCGATCGCGCCGTGGAGGGCCGCGAGGTCATCGATCGCGCGGACGATGGCGGCCTCGACGGCGTCGCGGCGGCCGCCAGTGCCCAGCATCGGCAGCATGGCCTCGTGACGCGTGCGGATGCTGGTCAGCACTGGCCGCGCGTCGCCGCCGTCGATCGCGAGCGTCGCGAGCGACAGGAGCAGGTCGGTGATGCCGCCGAGCGCCGAGACCACGACCACCGGCCGGGCGCCTGCCGAGGCGACGCCATCGACGATCGTGATGAGCCGGCCGAGCGCCTCGGGGTCCTGCACCGATGTTCCGCCGAACTTCATCACGACCGTGCGGGTCACGACAGGAGTCCCCGCTCGCGCATGAGCTCCGCGTTGAGCACCGCGGCGCCGGCCGCCCCGCGGATGGTGTTGTGACCGAGCGCAAAGAACTTCCACTGCAGCAGGGCGCACGGCCTCAGGCGGCCGACGGTCACCGTCATGCCGCGTCCGCGATCGGCATCGAGGCGCGGCTGCGGGCGGTTCTGCTGCTCGAGATACAGGAGCGGCACGTCAGGCGCCGACGGCAAGCCGAGTCGCTGCGGTTCGCCCGAAAAACTCCTGAAGGCCTCGAGGATCTCGCCGTCGGCCACCTCGCGGTCGAAATCGACCGACACCGACTCGGTGTGCCCGTCAATCACCGGCACGCGTGTCGTGCTCGCTGACACGACCACCGGGTGCCACGCAATCGCCTGGCCGCCGCAGGCGCCGAGGATCTTCCTGGTCTCGCGCTCGATCTTCTCTTCTTCGCCCCCGATGAACGGGATGACGTTGCCGAGGATGTCGAGCGACGGCACGCCCGGGTATCCGGCGCCCGACACGGCCTGCAGGGTGGTGACGATGCACGAACGCAGGCCGAACTGGCGCAGCGGCGCGAGCGCCATCGTGAGCATGACGGTCGAGCAGTTGGGATTCGTGACGATCATCCCCTTCCAGCCCCGTTGCGCGGCCTGGACCTTGAGGATGTCGAGGTGGTCGGCGTTCACCTCGGGCACGAGGAGTGGCACGTCGTCTTCGAGGCGGAAGTTCCTGGCATTGCTGACGACGATGTGGCCGGCCTCGGCAAACGCCTGCTCGATCTGGCCGGCCACGGACGCGTCGAGGGCCGAGAACACGAGCTTCGGCCCCTTGCCGGGCGTGCAGGGGTTGACGACCTGCTGCGCCAGGCCCTCGGGCATGGGGCCGGCCAGTCGCCAGGGGGCCGCTTCGTCGTACCGCTTCCCTTCTGAGCGCTCACTGGCCGCGAGCCAGCTCGTGCGGAACCACGGGTGGTTCGCCAGTTGCTGCAGGAACTGCTGCCCCACCATGCCGGTGGCACCGAGCACCCCGACCTCGATCGAAGACATACGCGATCACGACTCCTGCAGAGCACCCTGAAAACACAAAACCCGCCAGCGGCTCTGCCGCACTGGCGGGTGGTGTGATGCACGCCTGATGCTGTGGTGACGAATCAGACGATGACAGTACGGCCACCCGCGTGGAGCTGCGCCCGCTTTCGCGCAGTGCACGTTCGAGTGGTCGTCGTCATGGTCACGATGAGTCGGGAGTATAGGAGGCGCGGATCCCCCGGTCAAGAGTCATGACACGGAAGGCCACGCGTCGCGCCGTGCGCCCGCGGCGGGAGCCGTGTCGCGCGCATCGACGTCAGCGCAGGTGCTGCAGTCGGCGTCGCCACCAGTGCCTGACGCCGAGCCCGACGATGACCACGACCAGCAGCCACTGGATGTGTCCCCCCGCCCAGGCCAGGGCCGCACCGAGATCCCCGATCCGCGCGCCGAGCTGCTCGCCGATGTAGAGGGTGACGGGAACGTAGATCAGCGAGGCCAGGCCATCGTAGAACAGGAACCGCGACAGCGGCACGCCGCGCACGCCGGCGCTGATGTAGACGATCAATCGCGTGCCGGGCGTCAGGCGGGCGATGAAGATGATCCAGTTGCCGTACTTCGAGAACCACCGGGTGGCGACCCGCAGGTGCCCCGGCCGCACGGCACGCCGCAGCCAGCCCCCGCGTTTCGTCTGTTCCCGCAGGTGGCGCCCCACCGAGTAGATGATGCTGTCGGTCGCGACGACCGCCACGTAGCCCAGCGGCAGGGCGACGGGCCACGAGAACACGCCCAGGGCCAGCAGCCACCCTCCCGCGAGGAGCAGCACGTCCTCGGTGATCGGTGAACCGACGCCGCTGGCGAGAAACAGGAGGATCCAGAGCGGATAGCCCCACGTCTGCAGCAGGGCGGCGATGGCGTCGGGCGACATGCGTGAGCGCGATTGTTGCACAGCCCGGTCGCCCGCGCCCCGGGCCATGCCTCGGGATTGACGGCGGGATTGACGGCGGGATTGACGGGTGTGGTCGGCCGGCCACCTGGGATAGCATGCACGAGCTGTGCGTTCCCCCCTGCGCGCCAGACCCGTCCTCTCGTTCGCGGCCCCCGCCGGAGCGGCCTCGGCATGACCGTCACCGTCCTGCTCGCCGTCATCGGTCTCACGCTGCTCGTCGTCGGCGGCGAACTGCTGATTCGCGGTTCCTCGCGCGTGGCCCTCGGCTTCCGGCTGTCGCCCCTCGTGGTGGGCCTCACCGTGGTGGCCTTTGGCACCAGCTCGCCAGAACTGGCCGTCAGCGTCGGAGGCGTCTTGCGCGGCCAGGGAGGCGCCGAACTGGCCCTGGGCAACGTGATCGGCAGCAACGTCTTCAACGTGCTCTTCATCCTGGGCCTGTCGGCGATGATCCGCCCGCTCGCGGTGTCGCAGCAGCTCATCCGGTTCGACGTCCCGCTGATGATCGGTGTCTCGCTGGTGGTCTGGCTGTTTGCCCTCGACGGGCACATCCAGCGTCTCGAGGGCCTCGCCCTGTGCGCCGGGATCGCCACCTACACGTGGTATGTCATCAGGCAGAGCCGACGGGAAACGCAGGCGATTCGCGACGAGTACGCACAGCACTACGAGTCGGATGCCAGCAGCACGGCCGGCTGGGTCATGAATGTCTTCTACGTCCTCACCGGCCTCGGCCTGCTCGTGCTCGGGTCGTCGTGGCTGATCGACGGGGCGGTCACGATCGCCACCGCGCTCGGCGTCAGCGAGCTGGTCGTGGGCCTGACACTCGCCGCTGCCGCCACGTCGATGCCCGAGGTCGCGACCTCGCTGATCGCGACCTTGCGTGGCGAGCGCGACATCGCGGTGGGCAACGTGGTCGGCAGCAACATCTTCAACCTGCTGGCCGTGCTCGGCGTCACCGCGCTCGTGGCGCCCGGCGGCATCGCCGTGCCGCATGCCGCCATCGTGTTCGACATCCCGCTGATGGTCATCGTTGCCCTGGCCTGCCTGCCGGTCTTCTTCAGCGACCGCGGGATTTCACGGGCGGAAGGCGCGCTCTTCTTCACGTACTACGTCGCGTACACGGTTTACGTGGTGCTCGACGCCACCCGCCACGATGCGCTCCCCGCGTTCAGTGCCGCGTTCTGGTGGTTCGTGGTGCCGCTGACGCTGGTGACGCTGATCGTGTCGTTCAAGCGCAGTCACGTGCCCACGACAGGGTAGGCAACGAGCCCTCAGAGCGCGTCGTCGGTTCGAGGACCGATCGGCCCGGCACGATGCGCCCGCGTCAGCCGCGCCGACGGGGCGCACCACCACTCAGCCGTCATCGCGGCCTCACCGCCTCCGTCACCGCCCGACGCGCACGCCCGCCGTCGCCCATCGGCCGGGCATCGCGATGCCACGGACCTCCTCGTACTCCTGGTCGAAGAGGTTCTTCACATCGACGAACACCGTCACTGGCCCTGCGCGCCGTGAGACACGGACGTCAGCCAGCAGGTACGCGTCTCGTCCCGTGCGCTGCCTGAACGCGAGCGTCGTGCCCAGGCCGCTGCCGCGCCAGGCCACACCGCTCGCCGTCACCGCGACGCCATGCCGCGCGTAGTCGAGCGTGTATTTCGACAGCAGCGTGAGCGCGTCGGGCACGACGTCGGTGAAGGCGTAGTCGATCGACACGTAGGCCCCGGTGCCGAGCGCGCGCTTCAGCGACACTTCGGCACCGCGCGTGTCGACGCGCCTGATGTTCCGGGTGCGCCACCGGTCAGCCACCGTGGGCTTCACCCAGTCGATGACATCGTGCTCGCGCCGTGCAAACAGCGTGAGCGTCCCGATCCACTCGGGATGCGGCACCCAGTCGATCGCGGCGTCGCCGGCCCAGGCGCGTTCAGGGGCGAGGTCGGCCGACGCCTCGTGCGCCGGGTCGCGGTAGTAGCGCTCGGTGAACGTTGGCGCGCGGAATGAACGCGTCAGCGCGCCACGCACGCGCACGGTGCCCGACACCCACGCGCCGGCGCCGAGCGACGGTGTCCACGCCGTGCCGAACGTCTCGTAGCGATCGACGCGCAGCCCCAGCGACGTGTGGGCCCGCGTACCGAGGGCCGCCTGCGCATCGACGTAGCCGCCCGTGCGATGCTCATCGTGATCGCCGAGGTTGGTCGACCGGATCCAGTCTGCCGCGTGCTCGACACCGGCGCCGACGAGCCATCCACGGCGCGTGCGCGCCTGGAGGTCGATCCCGCCGCTCGCCGCGTGAGTCCGGTGCTTGTTCTCGGCAACGCCGGGTCGCGTGACATCCCACTGGAAGTGGTCGCGGTGCGTGCGATACGCCGCACGCGCGGTCACGCGCGTCGTGCCGCGCGCATGCAGGGACTGCCGGCCATCGACCAGCACCTGCTGCGTCCACTCCTTCGACGGACTGTTGCCGTAGAACCCGTTCGCCCCGAACGCCTTGTCGGCCACCGCGATGCCCACGCTCGTCGTCGTGCCCAGCGAGGCCCGCGTGCGCGCGACGAGGATGGACTCGTCGCGATCGAACATGAATCCATCGGTGCGCGTCGCGCCGAACGACACCTGCTGCGTCCAGCGGCCGCGCGACACGCCGCCATCGACGCTGCCGTCGATGAGCGCATGCTGCCCGACGCCGACGCCAGCGCGCCAGGGCTGGCGTCCCGCGCGCGTCACGATGTTGATCGTGCCGCCTACCGCATCGGCCCCATAGAGCGCGGCCCCTGCGCCCAGCAGCACTTCGATCCGCTCGATGGCCTCGATCGGCACGGGCAGGTCGCCGTTGTGGTGGCCGGTCTGGCTGTTGTTGAGGCGGACGCCGTCGATCAGGACCAGCGCCTGGCCGAATCCTGCGCCGCGCAGCGAGAAGTCTGCCTGCGCGCCACGGGCGCCGCGCGCCCGCACATCCACGGCCCCCAGCGTGCGCAGCGCCTCGATGACCGTCGCGACGGGCAGCCGTTCGAGTTCGTCACGCGTGATGACGCGCACGGCCCGCGTGACCGTGTCGAACGTCGAGGGATGGCTGCTGCCCGTGACGACCACCGTCTCGTGCACGGCCTGCGGCCCCTGGGCGCGCGCGACCTGGCCCGCCGCAACGACGACGAGAGCGGCGCACACGTATCCGACCGCGCGGCGCCGTGCATGCGTTCGCATCCCGGAGGCGCGCTAGCCCTGCACCTGGTGAATCCGCAGAAAATTCGCGCCGACGCGGCGCAGGTCGGCGTTCACCGCGACCAGCACGACCGCGGACCCCGGCGGAATGGCCTGGCGCTCGAGGAGCAGCGTCTCGACATGCCCGCCGACGGTCGTGAGGTGCAGGTCGGGCGTGATGATCGGCGTCACGCCGCGATGCAGCACGAGCCGCCGCGAGAGTTCGGGGTCGGTCACGGCCGAAAAGATGGGGATCGGCGGACGGAACGCCGACAACACGCGCGCCGTGCGTCCATGCCGCGTGACGCCGACAATGGCCTTGGCGTCTGCCACGCGCGCAAGCGTCACCGCGGCTTCGCACAGCGCCCGGCTGTGTGCCAGCTTGATGACCTGCTCGCCGGCCACGATCGCGCGGCTGGCCAACCCCTCGGCATCGCGGATCACCGCGTCAAGCGTGCGCACCGTCCGCTCCGGATGCGCTCCCACGGCCGTCTCGCCCGACAACATGATCGCGTCGACCATGTCATCGACGGCGTTGGCGGCGTCGCTCACCTCGGCGCGCGTGGGGCGAGGCTCGGTCCGCATCGACTCGAACACCTGCGTCGCGACGATGACGGGGATGCCGCGCGCGAGCGCACCGCGGGTGATCTCCTTCTGGATCCGCGGCACCCGCTCGAGCGGCATCTCGAGGCCCAGATCGCCACGGGCCACCATCACGCCGTCTGAGGCGTCGAGGATCGCGTCGATCGCTGCCACCGCCTCGGGCCGCTCGATCTTGGCGATGACCGGCAGGTTGGGCGCGCCGAAGCCCGCCGCGGCCTGACGGACGCGGTTCACGTCGGCGGCCGACTGCACGAAACTGAGCGCCACGACGTCGACGCCCTGCGCGATCCCGAACTGCAGGTCGTCGAGATCCTTGCCGGTGAGGCTCGAGGCCGGCAGGCTCACGCCCGGCGCGCTGATGCCCTTGTGCTGGCCGAGCAGGCCGCCGTTGAGCACCGTGGCAACGATCTCCTCGCCGTCGGTCTGCTCGACGCGCAGTTCGAGCTTCCCATCGTCGAGCAGCAGGCGATCGCCGCCCGTGACCGAGCGCGCCAGCGGCGCATACGTGGTCGAGACGCAGTCGACCGTTCCGGCAAAGTCACCGGTGCGAATCCTGAGTGTCGCACCGACGGCGAGCGCAACAGCCGCGCCGCCCTCGAGCGCGCCCGTGCGGATCTTCGGGCCGCTCAAGTCCTGCAGAATCGCCACGATCCGGCCGGCGCGCTCTGCCGCGGCGCGGATGCGGGCGACGACCTCGGCATGGCCCTCGTGGGTGCCGTGCGAGAAGTTGAGACGAAAGACGTCGACTCCGGCCTTGACCAGGTCCTGGAGTGTCTCGACGGAATCGCAGGCCGGCCCGACCGTGGCAACGATCTTCGTGTGTCTCACGCGAAGGAGCTTACAATCCCTGCCGTCGTTCGACCAACGACTTCCGGAGTCATGCGATGACGCGTCTGCAGCGATTTCACGGGGCAACAACCGGGTCAGGCGCCAGGGTTCGCAGGACGAGCCTGCCCTGCCACGAGAGGCGAGCGTGACGCTCGACGCCTGGTTGCAGGCGGCCACCGTCGACGCCGAGTGCCGCGGACTCCCCGAGGTCGTCCCGCTGCTCGCCTCGCTCGCGCCCACGCTGACGACGCTGCGCGCCGCCGCGTGGCTGCTGCGGGCCGATGGTCAGCCGGCGCGCGACGGTCTCGTGAACTGGTGGCACAAGGCGGCCGAACCCGATGGAGCGCTACCGGCGCGCACGCAGGGCGTCCGTGACCGGAGCCAGTCGATTCGCGCGCTCGCGCACGACCTCAGGAGCGGCAGGATCACGGCGCGCAGCCTGCTCGAAGACACGCTCGACCGCATCCACGAGACCCAACCCGACCTCAACGCGTTCATCACGGTGCTGGCCGACGAGGCGCGGCACGAGGCCGAACGTCGCGACGCCGAACTGCAGGCGGGGCGCGATCGGGGCTGGCTCCATGGCCTGCCCATCTCGGTCAAGGACCTGATCGACATCGACGGCGCGACGACCACGGCGGCGTCGCACCTGCGACGCGACCACCTCGCCACGCACGACGCGGCGTGCGTCACGGCCCTGCGCGATGCCGGCGCCATCCTGATCGGGAAGACGAACCTCCCCGAATTCGCCTTCGGGACCACGAACGAGGATTCCGCGTTCGGGCCGGTCAGGCATCCGCTCGATCACGCGCGCT
>JAEUQQ010000063.1 GCA_016789685.1 Acidobacteriota bacterium
GAGCTTGTTCGCCCGGGACACGCCCACAGCCGGTCTCGCGAGAGGCGCTCACCGGCCCCCCACGCAATTTGGTGGGGACCTCTCGCGGTCGCGAACGGTATCATCGGCACTGGTGTCAGCGAGGGCCGCTGACCAGGGCGAAAGCAGCAGGCGCAGCCGCGTGGCACTCACCGACTTGTTTGGACAGAACGCCATCGTCCGATGGCTGTTCGGCGACACGACGCGCATCGATCTCGCCGTGACCATGACCGGCGTCAAGCTCGGCGAGCGGGTGCTGTTGGCCGGGTGCAGCGACGCACGGCTCGTCGTCGCCCTCGGCGCCCGGTCAGGCATGAGCGGCCACGTCGTCGCGATCGACCCCGATGAACAGGCCCTGCGCGCGGTGCGTACCGCAGCCGAACGGGCTGGGGTGCTCATCGAGGTCGAGCGCGCCCCGCTGTCGATGATGCCCTTCGAGACCGGCAGCTTCGACCTGGTGGTGGTCGGCTCGACCGCGGGCGCCGTGGCCCTGGCCGACACGGGCGCCGCGTTCGCCGAGATCGCCCGGGTGCTGAGGCCTGGCGGCCGTGCGGTCGTCGTGCAACTTGCGCCGCGGGGCGGCGTCGTGGGCAGCGTGCAGACCACCGTGGGGGCCACGTCGGCCCCGAACGACCTCCGCGCGGCCATGATCACCGCCGGCCTGAAGGGCGTGCGGGTACTGGCCGAGCGCGATCACCTGCAGTTCTTCGAGGGCGGCCGCGGCGTGTAGCGGTTTGCGACCCTGTCTCTGCCAGGTGTCATGGCGACGCACCCCGGCTGGGGACAACAGGCGGGTTCCTGTCGTTAAGTGCCGGCATACTGCGCCTTCGCCATCGGCAGGATTCTTGATTGCGGGTAGCGGTTGGCCATGGACGTCACCTACCTCCTCATCATCTGCGCCACCGCGAGCGTGCTGGTACTGGCCGCCCTCGATGCCATCAATGCCCGGCGAGCCGCCAACAGCACGCATCGTCGGGTCGTGACTGACAGACGCGCCCTGAGCAAGTGACCATGGCGCCTCCGGCCGGCCGGCTGGCGGCTGCGGCGCTGGCAGGGCTCGTCGCGTGCGTCACCCTGGGGGCGCAGCAGGCCGAACGCGCCCGGGACTTCCGCTACAAGTCTGGTGTCGATCTCGTCAACGTGACGGCAACCGTCACCGACGCGGATGGGCACGTCGTGCCCAACCTGACGCGCGACGACTTCATCGTCCACGAGGACGGCGAGCGGCAGGACATTGCCTACTTCGAGCGCGAACGCGTCGCGGTCAGTCTCGGTATCGTGCTCGACACGAGCGCCAGCATGGCCGGCGACAAGATCGAGGTGGCGCAGCAGGCCATTCGCCGCTTCATGGTCGACCTGCTGCACCCTGATGACGAACTGTTCCTGATCCGCTTCAGCGACGAGGTCGACGTAGTGCATCGATGGACGCGCGACCGCGAACGGATCGCCGGCTCGATACGGCGCATCACGCCGTACGGAGCGACGGCGCTCTACGACGCGGTGGCCGAGGCGGTGGTCATCGCGAACGAGGGGACGCACCCGAAGAAAGCGCTGGTGGTCATCAGCGACGGCAACGACACGGGTTCGACCGTGACGCCGCGTGCGGTGCGCGGCCTCATCCGGCAGTCGGACGTGCTCGTTTACGCCATCGGGATCGACAGCCGCAACGATCGGTCGTTCAACCGGCAGCCGGTGATTCCGCCGCAGTTCCCGCCGCCCACGTATCCGGGTCCCATTCCGCGGCAGCCCACGGTGCCTCGCCGGCCGCCCGTGCCGACGTCGCCCACGCCGTGGACGCGCAGCAGCGACCCGGTCGATGCAGACACCCTGCGCGCGTTGACCGACGACAGCGGAGGCCGCACCGAGATCCTCACGAGTGTGCGTGGGCTCGGAGCGGCGACGGCGGGCATCGCCGATGAACTCGGCCAGCAGTACTTCCTCGGCTACGCCTCGACGCGGCCGCGCGATGGTCGGTGGCACGAGATCGAGGTGACCATCCGCGGCGATCGCGGCCATGTCGTTCGCGCCCGGCGCGGCTACCAGGCCGCGCCGTAGGGGTCACATCTTCTACATCACATTTCGCACGGTGTGTCCCCGCACGCGGTTCGAACGGCGGCCAGAGGGGACAGGTCGTGCATTTTGTGATGAAGAAAGATGTGACCCCTCCGTGGTGTGACCACCCGAGGGGACAGTTCCACGGGCACCACCAGAATTTGCGCGAAATTGTTGCGATTTCCCGTTGGCACGCAGGTTGATCAGAGACCGGGCGGAGGCTATGAACCATGAAACGCACGCTTCTGACCCTGACCGCTGTCGCGCTGATCTCGGCGTCGACAGCGTTTGCCAATCAGCCAACGACGTCCCTTGAACCGACCAACTACTCGATCTTCAAGGACGTCTCGTCGCAGGTCCGCAACTACACGAGCTTCACGGTGTTCGACAACGTCACCGCCTCGGTCGATGACGGCATCGTCATCCTGAGTGGCAAGGTGACGATGCCGTTCAAGCGCAACGACATCGAACGACGGGTCACGCGTGTGGCCGGCGTGAAGCAGGTCGTGAACCAGATCGACGTGCTGCCGGTGTCGCAGTTCGACGAAGAACTGCGGTTCCGGATCGCGCGCGCCATCTACGGCAACCCGAACTTCTGGCATTACGCCAGCATGGCCAACCCGCCGATCCACATCGTCGTCGAGCATGGTCGTGTGACCCTGTCGGGTGTCGTGCAGAACGAGGTCGAGCGCATGCTGGCGCGCTCGCTGGCCACGTCATTCGGGGCCTTCTCGGTCAAGAACGACCTGAAGACCGATGCCGAGATGGATGCCGTGCTCGAAACCCTGAAGTGATGTCTCTTGATCCGCCTGCGGGCGGTGGACGATAGGCAGGGCGTTGAGGGCCGGCCTCGCAGACAGATGCGGGGCCGGCCCTTCGACTGTGGGCCGGCCTGGCGCAGCGCGGAGGTCCTCTAGAGGACCTTCTGCAGCTGGATCTCGTCGAGCACCGGAATACCACCGAAGCCGGGCGCACTGGGCGTCCGCGAATGCACGGCAAACGCGTCGGGCACGACGGCGGTGGCCCGGTAGCCGTGGCGCTGGAAGAAGTAGAGCGACGGCAGGTTGTCGTTGCTGGTGGCGGTGATGATGCGCGGCAGCGACAGCCGGCGCGCAATGATCTCGGCTTCGGCCAGCAGGTGCCCCGCCACCCCGGAACGCTGCCACATGGGATCGGTGGCCAAGGCGACGACGTGGAACGCGCCCGCGTGCTGGCGCCACGCCAGGGCCCCGGCGATGTCGTCGCGCATGACCGCCACGAGCGTCTCTTCCTGGTCGGCGTGCATCTCCTCGCCGAACGCGACAATCGTCAGGTGGCCGAAGTCCGCGATGAACAGGTCGCGCACCCGCTGGCGATCGTCGTCCTCCTGTGGCCGCACGAAGACGGGCGGCAGCTCAATCTTCCCCCGACACTCGCACACGATCTGGAGGCGGGCCTGCTCCCAGTCGACGAACTTCCCACACCGCGAGCACCTGAGGACCGAAGGCTTCGCACCGAACGCCTGACGTGCCACGTGTCTACCACTCCTGTGCGGGGAACAGCGACACCGTGCCGTGCCATCCCGGACGACCGAATGTAGTGCCAAGCCCGGCCGAACACAATCCCCGCAGCGCCAGCGCGGCCCCGCCGGCCGTGGTCGCATCGCCGAACCAGCGCGGGCAGCCTGCACACCGGGGTCGCCCCACCGCGGGGGGAAGGCGCGTGTAAGCGATGTAAAACCCTCGCCCCTCGTCAAACTTCCGCCCCGCAGAACCTGTCTCTTGATATAACGCGGGTCGCATCGGGTGCGGCCCACTGAGCCTGCTCGCGGAACACCTGGCGTGTCGCCGCGTCACCTGGAGGAAGCGCAATGAACGGAATCAGCACCAAGTCGATCATCGCCGGCGTCGGGGCCCTCTGCCTCGCGGCCGGTGTCACCCTCACGAGCGTGTCGGCGCAACAGCCCCAGCAGGGACAGCGCCAGCGCGGCATGTGGATGCAGCGGGGGCCGGGCGGCCCCGGCGGGCCGGGCGGACCGATGGGCCGGGGACTCGGCGGACCGCTCGGGCCGATGGGCATCGCCCTGCGACAGCTCGACCTGACCGAAGCGCAGAAGGGCCAGCTGTCGGCCATCGTCGACGGGCACAAGGCCGATTTCGAGGCCATCCGCACGCGGATGGACGAGGCGCGCAAGGCCCTGCATGTGGCCATGGAGGCGGCCCCGGTCAACGAGGCGGCCATCCGTGAGGCCACGGCGGCCGTCGCCTCGGTCGAAGCCGACACCAACGTCCTGCGCGCCACCATGCGCGCCGAGGTCTTCAACATCCTCACCGATGAACAGAAGGCCAAGGCAGCCGAACTGAAGGCGAAGGGCGACGCGCGGCGCGCGGCCGCGAAGGAACGCATCAAGGAACGCGTCAAGGCGCGACAGGCCAGGCCCAAGGCACAGGTCTGACGCCGGGCCGCTCGTCGCACAGCACCACACGCCAGGCGGGCATACCAGGCCGGGAGGTTCCGACCTCCCGGCGGGCCCCGCCGGTCAGGCGCGGCGGTGTCCCTTCCGTTTCACCCACCAGACCGCCAGCGTCAGCAACACCAGCGCGGCCCCCACGGCAAGGCCAAACACCGTCATCGTCCGGCGGAGGATCGACCGCTCGTCCATCCGGACGTCGATGTCGATCGGCTCCCCTGCCATCCGGTTCCTGAGCGGCTGTTCCCACGTCAGGATGTTGCCGCGCTCGACTTCGCGCGAGGGCGCGTTGTGGAACGTGATCCGGCTCGGCAGGTGCATGCGCACCGCCACGAGTTCGTCGCCACGGATAGGGGACGCGGCTGAAGGGCCGGGTGCGCCCGCCGGGGCGATGGCTCCGATCCGATGGGTGTAGCGCATCGTGCCCTGCTCGCGGGTGAGCGAATAGGTGGCCCACGAAAAGGCGCGACAGTCCGACAGCACGCGCAGGTCGTCGGCGTCGATGCGCACCTGGACGAACCGTCGGCCCTCGCGTGTCCACGGACGCGACACGCGGACGACCTCGACGCCGGCGCACTCGTAGAACGCGCGCACGGCATCGCGATCGACGCGCGCATCGGCCGCCGTGTCGAGCGCCGCGCCGCGCAGCGTGACCAGGGCGGGCAACGACGCGTTGACGACCACGGTGACCGAACCGTCGAGTGACAGGAAGATCTCTTCCTCGTACTCGAACTGCCGTCCGAACACGGAGCCACCGCATCCGGCAGCCACCACCGCCATCACCAGCACGAGAACGAAGGCGCACTGCGCGCGCCGCACGGGCCAAGCGAACATGGGGGTAATGATATCCTGCCCGCCATCCCGCCATGTCAGCCCGCCGCCTGTTCCTGATTGATGGTTCCAACCAGATGTACCGCGCGTATCACGCCATTCGCGGCCTCACCGGCCCGGATGGCAAGTCGACGAACGCCGTCTACGGCTTCGTGACAATGCTGCGCAAGCTCATCGCCGACCATGCGCCGACGCACGTGGCAGCCGCATTCGACCTGGCCGGCCCCACGTTCCGCGACAGCCTGGTCGATGACTACAAGGCCAACCGGGCGCCGATGCCACCCGATCTCGTCGAACAGATCGCGTGGGTGCACGAGGCGTGCGCGGCCATGGGCGTGCCGGTCCTCACGTTCGAGGGCTACGAAGCCGACGACGTGATCGGGACGCTGGCGCACCACGCCGCCGCCGATGGGATCGATGTGGTGGTGGTGACGGGCGACAAGGACTTCTACCAGCTCGTCGACGACCGGGTTCGCGTGTTCAACCCGCGCGACGAGGGCACGTGGTTCGACGCGGATGGCGTCACGGCCAAGTTCGGTGTGGCGCCGGCGCAGGTCGTCGATGTGCTGTCGCTGATGGGCGATGCAATCGACAACGTCAAGGGCGTACCCGGCATCGGCGAGAAGGGCGCCCGCGACCTGATTGCGACCTGGGGGTCGCTCGACGCGCTGCTCGAGCATGCGGCCGAGGTGCCACAGAAGAAGTACCGCGAGGCGCTGATCGCCAACGCCGACTCGGCGCGCCAGAGCCGCACGCTGGTCACGATTCGCACCGACGTGCCCGTGCCGCTCGACCTCGCGGCGCTCGAGTATGCGGGTCCGCTGCGCGAGCGCTGCTTCACGCTGTTCGGCCAGCTCGGCTTCCGTTCGCTCGTCGCGGAGTTCGCGCCGAGCGCGGCACAGGTCGATGTCGACTACGCCTTCGTCGAGACACTCGACGCGCTCGAGGCCCTGATCGTCGAGATCCGTGCGGCCGGACACGTGGCCTGCGCGATGATCGCCGACGAGGCCGGCCCGCTGCGCGGCGCGCCGCTGGCGGTCGCGTTCTCGCTCCGGCCGCGGCACGCGCGCATCGTCCTGCTGAGCTCTCCGGCGCCGCCGCCTGCGCCAGCGGCAGGCCTCTTCGACGCACCGGCCGACGAGCAGCCCGTGGCCGGTGTCGCCGCCGATGCCGCGTGGGACCGGATTGGCGCGCTCTGCGGCGATCCATCGGTGACGACCTCTGGCCACGACGTGAAGGCGTTCGTGCGCGAGCTCCAGCATCGTGGCCACACGTTCGCGGGTCTCACGGACGACACGTTGATCTCGAGCTACGTCGTCGATGCCACGCGATCGAGCCATGCGCTCGACGACCTCGCGCTCGATCTGGCGGGCTACCAGGCGGGCAGCGAGGCCGACGTGCGCGGGACGGGCGTCAAGACGCTGGGCTTCGCCGCCATCGATCGCGACGCCCTGCGCGTCTATGCCGGCGAGCGGGCCGACCTGGCCGGGCAGATCGCGCCCGTGCTGGGCGAGTCGCTCGATCGCGAGGGACTCCGCGCGGTCTACGACGACCTCGAGCTCCCGCTGATTCCCGTGCTCGCCGATCTCGAACGCACGGGCATCCGGGTCGATACCGCGGTGCTGGCTGCGCAGGCCACGCGCATCGACGCGGAACTCGCGGCGCGCAGCGCGCGCATCTTCGAGATGGCGGGGGTGGAGTTCAACATCAACTCGCCGAAGCAGCTCGCCGAGGTGCTCTTCGACAAGATGCAGTTGCCGGTCATCAAGCGCACCGGGAAGGCCAGGACGCCCTCGACCGCGGTCGAGGTGCTCGAGGAACTCGCGCAGGCGCACGACATGCCGCGCGAAGTGCTCGAGTGGCGCGCGATGATGAAGCTCAAGGGCACCTACATCGATGCACTGCCGCTGCTGATCCATCCCGCGACGGGCCGGGTGCACACGACTTACAACCAGGCCGTGGCGGCCACCGGCCGGCTGAGCAGCTCGGATCCGAACCTGCAGAACATCCCGATCCGCACCGAGCTCGGTCGCGAAATTCGTGCGGCGTTCGTTGCCGAACCAGGATGCGTCCTGATCTCGGCCGACTACTCGCAGATCGAACTGCGCGTGCTGGCGCACCTCGCCCAGGACCAGGCCCTGATCGACGCGTTCAGGCGCGACGAAGACATCCACGACCAGACGGCGCTGAAAGTCTTCGGCGCCGACAGCGGGCTCGACCCGTACGAGTTGCGGCGGCGCGCCAAGATCATCAACTACGCGCTGCTCTACGGGAAGACCGCGTTCACGCTGTCGAAAGACATCGGCGTCTCGCAACAGGCCGCACAGGCGTTCATCGATGCGTATTTCGCCGGCTATCCTGGCGTGCGGCAGTTCATCGAGGCGACACTGGCCTCGGCGCGCGACACCGGGGTGGTGCGCACGGTCACGGGCAGGCGCCGGCTCGTGCCAGAAATCACGAGCCGTAACGGCCAGATCCGGCAGGCCGCCGAGCGCGTCGCCGTCAACATGCCGATCCAGGGCACGGCGGCCGACATCCTCAAGCGGGCCATGATCGACCTGCAGCGGGAACTCGTCGGCTACAACCGCGGCCCGCAGTGGCAGGCCCGCATGCTGCTCACGGTGCACGACGAACTGGTGTTCGAAGCCCGCGAAGCATGCGCCGATGACGTCGCGGCGATGGTCAAGACGCGCATGGAGGCCGCCGCCCAGCTCGACGTCCCCGTCACGGTCGACGTCGGCATCGGCGCCAGCTGGCGCGACGCCAAGTAGGGGCGCATCATGATGCGCCCACCCCGGACCCTTGATGCGCCCACCCCGGCCCCATGGTGCGCCACCCCCGCGGCCCCGACGGATGCGCCACCCCTGCGGGACGCCTCGTGATGAGCCGCGTCCCTAGGGTGGCGACGGCGCCCACTTCTCCTTGAACAGCTCCCACTCGGCGAGCATTGCCGTCGCCGCCTGGTCGGCGTCACTCGGCGGCGGCATCCGCCGTGCGCGGTCGGGGATGATCGCGTCGCGGACCAGCTGGTCGAGGTCGGGACGCAGGCCGGCCCCGCGGTCGCGCGTCAGTTGCGCGCGCACCCACGCGGCCAGGGCGGCATCCCAGGCCCGCTCGAGGTCACCCTTGCCACGCCAGGCGGCCGCCATCCAGTACGAGGCGCTGGCGGCACCCGCATCGCGGCGCAGCTCGGCGTCCATCTGCGCCAGGATCCGATCGTAGACGCCGGCGCGGTCGGCGGCCGGGCGCGCCTGCGCGAAGCGATCGAGCGAGGTCGCCCACCAGTCGAGCAACTGGTCACGGGCGGCCGGCCCGAGCGTGTGCGCCTGGTCCAGCACGCTGGTGAACACCTCGGCGGCGACGCGGAACTGGCCGTCGAAATAAAGTGCCTGGCCGAGCCCGACGATCAGTTCCAGGCGATCGCGGCCGTCGAGGCGCGACGCGTCGACCGCCCGCAGGGCGTCTCGCCCTTTTGCCAGGTCGGCGGCGTCAGCCGTCTGCCTGAAGCGTTCGATGGCGGCCCGGCCGTAGATCAACTGCGCGGCGTGCCGCGTCTGCCACTCGGCTCG
The DNA here is from genome assembly GCA_016789685.1 of Acidobacteriota bacterium. Taxonomy (GTDB): domain Bacteria; phylum Acidobacteriota; class Vicinamibacteria; order Vicinamibacterales; family JAFNAJ01; genus JAEUQQ01. The sequence continues at coordinate 8,920 of JAEUQQ010000063.1, forward strand.
CCCGGCATCGGCCGCCGACATGGCGGCGTCGTACCGGCCCTGGTTGTAGAGCTGACGGGCCTCGGCCAGCGGGTCAGACGGCCTGGCAGGGGTCTGGGCTGTCACGCCAGACGCAAGGCCCAGCGCCAGCAGTGCGGCGGCAAACGAACGTGAGTGAGACATTGGCCGTACCACCATCCATCGGCCGGGGAGGCGTTTGTTATACTCGCGACACGTGGTCGACCCCAAGATCGTTCCGCGCGCAGAGCATGGCATCTCGCGCAACCAGATCGACGCCGACGCCCTTCGCGTCATGTATCGGCTCCACCAGAGCGGCTACCGCGCCTACCTCGTCGGTGGAGGCGTTCGCGACCTGCTGCTCGGGCGCCGTCCCAAGGACTTCGACATCGGGACGGATGCCCACCCCTACCAGATCAAGAAACTTTTCCGGAATTGCTGGATCATCGGGCGCCGCTTCCGGTTGGCACACGTCAGGTTCGGCCCGACCAAGGTCGTCGAGGTGGCGACCTTTCGCCGCCTGATCGTCCCTGGCACCGAGACCGAGCCTGCCGTCGTCGACACGCCGACGGACGCCCCACTGGCACTCGCCACCGAGGGGCAGCCGTCCGTGAACCTTGGGGAAGGTATCACGCTGACGACCGACACGTCGTCCGACGTCCAGCCGCCCGCGAGCCCGGCCGCACGCATCGTCCACGACGACAACACCTTTGGCACGCCCGAAGAAGACGCTTTCAGGCGTGATTTCACGATCAACGCCCTGTTCTACGACATCGGCACGCTGTCGATCATCGACTACACCGGCGGCATCGACGACCTGCGCGCCGGCATCGTGCGCTGCATCGGGGATCCGAACGAACGCTTCCAGGAAGATCCCGTCAGGATGATGCGCGCGCTCGTGTTTGCGGCGCGCCTCGACTTCGCCGTCGACGAACCCGTCCGCGACGCCATCGCGCGGCACAAGCTCTACATCGAGCACGCGTCTCCGGCGCGTGTCCTCGAGGAGTTCTACAAGATCCTCCGCAGCGGCTACGCCGCGCGGACGTTCGAGGCGCTCAGCGAGACCGGGTTGTTGCAGCACATCGCCCCGGAGTTTCCCGAGCGCCTCCCGGCGCGCCTCGTCGAGGCCCTCGAGCGCCTCGATGCGTATCGCACGCTGACCGCCGAGGTTCCTCCCAACCTGAGCAACCCGGTGCTGCTCGCGACGCTGCTCGTGCCGCTGGGCATGCTGACGCCGCGCTCGCGGCGCGGCCGCGACGAAGACGATTTCGTCGCTTCCCGCGGCCCGGCACTGGGCCGCCTCCCGCTAGCGCGAAAGGACCTCGAGCGCATCGGGCACATGCTGACGATGCAGTCGCGCCTGGCCGAGATGGAAATGCACCCGCGCCGCCAGCGCGGGATGGTGATGCGGCCATCGTTCACCGATGCGCTGACGTGGATGGACATCCACGGCGACGCGCCGGACGTGGTCGATCACTGGCAGCAGGTCATCATCGACATGCCGCCAGACGAGGAGCGCCCGTTCCACGACCGGACGCCCGCCGGGCCCGGAACCCCCGTCGCTGAACGCCACGAGGGCCGCCCGCCCCGGCGACGCCGCCGTGGGCGGCGTCGCTAGGGGACGGCGGCGATCATCCGTTCTTCTTTTCGAACTCCTGCCTGAACGACACGAGCGTGGCGACGCCGGCCTCCGGGAAGGCGTTGTAGATCGACGCGCGCA
>JAEUQQ010000072.1 GCA_016789685.1 Acidobacteriota bacterium
AGGCACGCGACCTGCTGGTGGGCTGGAACCACGTCCTCGACAAGGACTCGGTGCCGGCCACCATCTACGAGTACTTCGCACTCAAGCTCGGGCCGCTCGCGTACGCGCCACGCACGCCCGAGGCGGCGAAGGCGCGCGTGACGCAGTACGACATGCGCCGCGTCATCGCGTGGATGCAGAAGCCCGACAAGGCCTACGGGGCGAAGCCGGCGCAGGCACGCGACGCCATCCTCGTCGAGGCCCTCACGCAGGCCGTCGCCGATCTGACGAAGAAGAAGGGCGACGACATGGCCGCGTGGAGGTGGGGCGACCTGCACACGGCCGATTTCGTGCACCCATTGGCCGGGGCGCCCGGCGCGAACGCGATCTTCCAGGTCGATCCCGTGCGTCGCGGCGGCGACGGCTTCACGGTGATGGCGGCGACGAGCCCGAGCGAGTCGAACGCGAAGCAGACCTCGGGCGCGTCGTTCTCGTTCGTGTTCGACGTGCAGGACTGGGACCGGTCGGTGGGCCTCAGCGTGCCCGGCAACTCCGCGCAGCCGCTCAGCCCGCACTACAAGGACCTGACGAAGGCGTGGGGCGAGGGGCCGCCGATTCCGATGGCCTTCAGCCGCAGGAAGGTCGAAGAAGTGACGGCGCACCGCCTCGTGCTGCAGCCGATCCGCGACGGCGTGACGTCGGCCGGACGCACGGTGGCCGATCCGGTGCGCGCCGACGGTAGCCTCGACGTCGAGCAGCTCTTCGAACCCGTGCAACCGTCGCTGTTTGAAGTGCAGGGCGGGCAGCCGAACGCGTGGGCCGACTACGACGGCGATGGCGACCTCGACCTGTTCGTGGGATTCCGCGGCCAGTTGAGCCGCCTCTATCGGAATGACGCCGGCACGTTCGTCGACGTCGCGGCCCAGGTCGGGCTGTCGGAAGGCAACGAGGTCCGCGTCGCGGCCTGGGGTGACTACGACGATGACGGCGATCCCGACCTGTTCGTGGGATACGCGCGCACGTCGAGCATCCCCAACCGGATGTACCGCAATGACGGCGGGAAGGCGTTCGTCGACGTCGGCCGCCGCCTCGGGGTCGATCAGTTCGGCACGACCCGCCAGGCGGCGTTCCTCGACTACGACAACGACGGCGACACCGACTTCTTCGTGGCGTTCCGCGATCGCGCGAATGCGATGTTCCGCAACGACGGTGGCACGTACACCGAGGTAGCCGCGCAGATCGGGCTGGCCGATCCGCGGAAGACGGTGGGCGTGGCGTGGTTCGACATGGACGGCGATGGCGACCTCGACGCGTTTGTCGCCAACCAGGATGGCGACCTGAACGGGTTCTTCCGCAACGACGGCGGACGCTTCACCGATATCGCGAAGCAGCTGGGGATGGACGGCGGCGGGCGTCCGCTCGTCTACGGCGGGGTCGGGCCGGGCGTGGCCGACTACGACAACGACGGCGATCTCGACCTCTTTGTCGCGAACTACGGGCCCAACACGCTCTATCGCAACGACGGAAGCGGGAAGTTCACCGACGTCGCCGCTGACACGAACACCGCGGGCGACTACCATGCGACGACGACCGCCTGGGGCGACTTCGACAACGACGGCAGGATCGACCTCTATGTCGCGAGCTATCTCGCGAATATGATGTACACGCGCGACTACCTGTACCGGAACGACGGGGCGACGTTCCGCGACGTGCTGCCGTCGGTCGTCGCAAAGCGCGACGCCACGCACGGCGTGCAGTGGGTCGACTACGACGCCGACGGCGACCTCGACCTCGCGCTCGCCGACAACGGCACCATGGGTGCGCACCAGTTGTTCAGGAACCGCCTGCCGGCGCCGTTGCGCCAGCGCGGCCTCAACGTGCTGGTACTCGACGCGCGTGGTCGGTACACGCGGGCAGGCGCCGAGGTGCGCGTGTATCGCGCCGGCACCAGGACGCTGCTCGGCACCCGCATGGTCGACACCGGCAGCGGGTACTGTTCGCAGAACATGATGCCCGTCCACGTCGGCCTGCCGACGGGCGACGCCGTCGATGTCGAGGTGACGACCTTCAGCCCGGGCGGCAGGAAGGTGACCTCCTCACGCGGCGTCGACCCCCGGGCCCTCAACGGCAAGGCCCTCATCGTCAAGGCCGGCTGACCCGTTCGCCACCGCCGCAGGTGTCGCCCAGGCGACACCTGCGCCCCCCGATTTCGGGTCTGACCCGAATTGGCAGAAACTCGACCTGGAAACCGGCAGATTCGACCACGCCGGTTGTCGTCCCGCAGGTCGCCACCCTCAGCAGGCCCGGAATCGCCTGACGCAACCGGCGTTGTCGCCGGGGAAACGGCGGATGATGAGGGTCTGACCCCAATTCCGGGCGAGCGGTGTGGGTGTCGGAGGGCTGACAGGCATCGCGGCGACCGCATGCCTTCGGATATCCTCAACAGCCGTGGCGCGCCCCGTGCACCTCGTCATCACCGACTCCGGCCTGGGCGGCCTCGCGATCTGCGCGGGCATCGAACAGGCCGTGCGCCTGGCCGGCTCGGGTGGCGCGCTTCGCATCACCTACGTCAACGCCTGGCCCGACGACCACCACGGCTACAACGACCTCAGCGGCATGCCCGCGCAGGCCGCGGTCTTCGATCGCGCGCTGGCGGCGATCGATGCGATGCGGCCCGATCGGATTCTCATCGCCTGCAACACCCTTTCGATCGTCTACGCCCACACCGCCCACAGCCGCCGAGCGACCGTGCCCGTCGAGGGCATCGTCAGCTGCGGCGTCGAGCTGTTCGAGGCCGCCCTCCGCGAACGGCCGTCCGCGGGCCTCGTGCTGATCGGCACCCGCACGACCGTCGACTCGGGGGTGCACCTCGCGGCCCTGCACCGCCTGGGAATCGCGGATGGCCGCGTGGCCGCGGCGTCGTGTCACGGCCTGGCGACGGCCATCGAGGCCGACATCGCGGGTGCCCGGACGGATGCGCTGATTGCGACCTGCGCCGAGAACGTCGCCGCCGTGGCGACGGGACGCGACACGATCTACCTGGGGCTCGGATGCACGCACTACGGCCTGGTGGCCGCACGGCTCGCCGCCGCCGTCGAGGCCCGGACAGGCCGCGGCACGGTGCCGCTCGATCCCAACCGGCGGCTGGTGGAGCAGTTCGTGGCACACTGGTCGGCCGGCGGCGTCGAGACCGGCGACGGCTCCGCCAGCGTGTCGGTGGTTTCGAAGGTGACACTGCCGGCCGCGAAGTGCGCCAACGTGGCGCGTGCGCTCGCAGAGGTGTCGCCGGCGACCGCCGCGGCCCTTCGCGCCTACGCGCACGATCCGGCGCTCTTCTAGCCCCGCGGTGCCCCGGGCCGCCGAGGGGCCGCGTGCAACGACCCGGCGGACGCGTGCGCGCGAAGCCGCGCCGCCGACAACGAGGTGAACGATGAGAGTGCTGCTTCTGACGGGTCCTGGCGGCGATGCCCAGGGCTGGGGCCCCATGGACGTGACCGAATCGGTGGCGGGCGCGATCGCGGCGTCGGGCGATTCGGCGCAGATCGCCTTCGTCGAGACCGAGGCGGCGTTTTTCGCGACGCTCGACCGCGGTGGGTTCGACATCGTCTGGAGCGCGCTCTACCAGGTCACCGACAACGAGAAGTACATCGGCACGAACGCCGACGGCCTGTGGGTGGCCGACGTGTTCGACCAGCGCGGCATCCCGTACATCGGATCGAGCAGCGAGACGATGAAGGCGATGATCGACAAGTTCCGGACGCATGACGTGCTCGCCGCGCGCGGCGTGCGCGTGCCGGCCCACCATCTCGTGCGGGCCACGGATGCCGACGTGTCGGCGATTGCCTATCCCGCCTTCGTCAAGCCGATGGGCGAGTCGCGCTCGATCGGCGTCAACGACGACAGCGTCGTCGAGAACGAGGACCAGCTGCGCCGGCAGGTCGCGTGGATCGATCGCGAGTTCCACCAACCGGCGCTCGTCGAGGACTTCCTGCCTGGTGACGAGTTCACCGTGCTCCTGGTCGGCAACGCCCCGGCGCAGGAGTGCCTGCCAGGCCTCGTCAGCGTGGCGAGCCATCACTACGGCAGGCACAAGGTCCTGCGTGCCGACCTGCGCGGTGTCGGGCTGACGAAGATCAGCGACGCGGGCGCGCGCGGCGCAGATGCGAGCGCGCTCGCGGCCGAGGCCGCGGTGGCCATGGGCTGCCTCGACCACGTCAGGATCGACGTCAAGACCGGCGCCGATGGACAGCTGCGCGTGATGGAAGTGAACGGAATCCCCGGCCTCAAGCCCCGCAAGAGCTGGGGCCCCCAGCTCTACACGCTGCACCACCAGTCGCCGGAAGGCGACCTCGAAGACTACCGCCAGCTGGTGAAGGCCGTCGTGGATGCCGGCGCGAGGCGCTTCAATCTGCCGGTGCGCTGACCGGTCGCGACAGCCAGTCGGTGATGATGGCCCGGCCGCCCGCCCACGGTGGCCGCGGCGCGTCGGCCATCAGGCGCGTCAACGCCTCGCGCCACAACTCCGCGTGCTGCAGGGTGGTGACGCGGTTGCGGAACATCGCCGCGCCCTTCTGTGGTTCGGTCTTCATGCGGTCGAGGATCGCGAGCACTTCGCTGGTGAAGCCGTCGACGCCGTAGTGCGCCAGGTAGGCGTCCCAGGCCCGCGCGTGACCGTGCGCCGTCGCGAAGGGCTTCGACACCCGTGTCATGTCGCGATGGAACTCGCGCGCTTCGCCCGCGCGCAACATCCGGAGCCCGGTGTCGGTGATGCGGTAGGGGTGCAGCGTGAGGCCGCGCACCCCCTCGCCCACCACGTCGATCGTGACCGCGAACCCCGTCTTGCGGTAGTGCAGGTCAACCGGCTGGTAGAAGACGAAGTTCCCGAGGCTGTACACGATCGGCGTGCCGTTGTGGATCTCGATGCCCTGCGGGACGTGCGGATGGTGGCCGATCACGACGTCGGCCCCGGCATCGGCCACGGCGCGAAACGCCTCGACCACGTACGTCGGCGGGAAGGGGACGTACTCGAGGCCACAGTGGCCGATCGCGAGCACGACACCGCCCTGGGCCTTGAGCCGGCGCACGAGATCGGTGACGCGCGGAACCTCCCAGCCGAAGACGCCCGGCCCTCCGCGCGCCGCCGTCAGGTCTTCGCCCTCGCTGAAGTTCACGATGTGGACGGTGACACCGTTCGTGGTGACCGAGAGCGGGGCGCACGCGTCGGCCTCGGTGAGGCCGGCGCCGACCGTGTGCACGCCGTGCCGCGCCAGCAGCGCGAGGGTGTCGCGCAGCCCTCGCACACCGAAGTCGAGCACGTGGTTGTTGGCGAGGCAGGCGACGTCGAAGGGCACGGTCGTGAGGCCGGCGACGTGTGCCGGCGTGCCCTTGAACACGGCGCCGCTCTTCCACACCGGCGTGGCCGCGCTCGTCAGGGCGCATTCGCAGTTGACGATCCGCAGGTCTGCGGCGCGCAGGACGGGCAGCAGGTCTCCGTAGACCGTCTCGGGCGTGTCGCGCACGATGGGGTCGAAGGCGCGAATGGGCGCCCAGTCTCCAGCGACGACGATGGTGGCGTGGGCGGGGCGGGGCGTTGGGCGTGACGCGCGGCGAGCGGTGGCCATGGCGAGCCATTATCGCGCCGCGACGGGGATTGACAGATTATTTAGTTTGATCTAAATATCTTGCCTCCATGACCGTCGACCCTGCCGTGCTCGCCGCGGTGGCCTCGCCGCGCCGCCGCGAGATCCTCCGGCTCACGTGGGATGCGGAGTGCCAGGCCGGCCAGATCCACCGTGCCATGCCCGACGTGACCTTCGGGGCCGTCTCGCTGCAACTGCGGGCGCTGGTCGAAGCCGGACTGCTCGACGTGCGCAGCGACGGGCGCTGCCGCTACTACCGGGCGCGTCCGCGCGTGCTCGGCGCCCTCGCCCCGATGCTCGAGCAGATGTGGGGTGATGCCCTGTGGCGGCTCCGGCTGCAGGCCGAACTCGAGGAATCGCGGCGCGGCCCCCGCCCGTCGTCGCGTCGACCGGTGCCACGAACACGACGAAAGGGACAGACACCATGACCACGATGCCCTACCGCATCGACCGCACGCTCGTCATCCATGCCCTGCCCGACACGGTGTTCAGCTTCTTCACGAGCAGCGAGCGCTGGGCCTCGTGGTGGGGCGCTGGATCCACGATCGACCCTGCGCCGGGCGGGGCGATCCTCATCCGGTACCCGAACGGCGTCGAGGCCATCGGGACGGTGGTCGACGTGGTTCCCGACGCGCGCCTCGTCTTCACCTTCGGATTCCGGAGCGGGCAACCGATCGCGGCCGACCACTCGAGGGTGACGATCACGCTCGCGCCGCACGCGTCGGGCACCCTGCTCTCGCTCGAGCACGCGTTCGACGACGAGGCGGTGTCGCGCGAGTTCGTGCAGGGCTGGCGGTACCAGTTGTCGGTGTTCGCCAACCTCGTCGCCGATCTCGTGCATGGCGACGCCGCGTCAGCGGTCGATGCGTGGTTCCGGCTGTGGGCCGAACCCGACGCAGCGGCGCGCGCCGCCGCGCTGGCAGGCATTGCCGCGCCGGCGATCGCGTTCCGCGACCGCTACAGCGCCGTCACCGGGGCCGACGAGTTGCTCCCGCAGATTGCCGCCACGCAGCGCTTCATGCCAGGGGTGCGCCTCGAGCGCGTGGGCGACGTGCGGCACTGCCAGGCGACGCTGCTCGCCGACTGGGTCATGCGCACGACAGCGGGCGAGGAGCGCGGACGCGGTACCAACGTGTTCAGGTTCGGGGCCGATGGCCGCATCCACGACGTGGTCGGCCTCAGGGCCTGATCGCGGCGCCCGGTCCGTGACGATCGCCGCCGCGACGCGCGGCGGCGGCCCTGGCACGCGTGTTGTCGCCGGCGGTCGATTGCGCGACAATCGTGCGCCCATGCGTCGTCGTCGCGTTCGCCGCACGCGGATGGGCTGGAAACCTGGCATGCGCGCGTGGGTCATGACACCAGAGGCAGGGCCGCCTGGCCTTGAAGCCACGACCGTGGCCGATCCGTTGCCCGGGCCGCACGACGTCGTGGTTGCCACGCGCGCGGTGTCGCTCAATCACCGCGATCTCATCCGTCTCAACCGTGGATACACCGTCGGTGCCGAGGCCCCGGCCGGAATCCCGTGCAGCGACGCCGCCGGTATCGTGGTCGCTGCCGGTGCCAGGGTGACCCGCACGCGCGTCGGCGATCGCGTTGCCTCGACGTTCGCGCCCCGGTGGCTCGCCGGCCCCTACTGCTCGTCGTACGCGCGGTCGTCGGAGGGGGCTACTGAGGATGGCGTCCTGGCTGAAGGCTGGCGGTCGCACGAGGACGGCGTCGTGCCCATGCCTCCCGGGTTGTCGTTCGACGAGGCGAGCACGCTGCCCTGCGCGGGCCTCACCGCCTGGCACGCCCTGTTCGAGGAACAGCCGATCACTGCCGCGTCGACGGTGCTGACCATGGGGACCGGCGGCGTGTCGGTGTTTGCCCTGCAGTACGCGTCGTGGGCGGGGGCTCGCGTGATTGCGACGACGAGCCGTCGCGATCGTGTCGAGCGGCTCCGTGCGATCGGCGCGCACGCAGTCGTGCAGGGCGCCTCACCGGCAGACCTGTCGGACGAGGTCCTGCGGGCGACCGGTGGCGAAGGCGTCGACCACGTGATCGAGGTCGGCGGCCAGGGGACGCTGCCGTGGTCGCTGCGGATCGTGCGCGACGGGGGCACCGTGAGCCTGATCGGCGCGTTGGCGCCCCGTGCGGCGGTCGTGCTCTCACCACTCTTCCTGCGCAACATCAGGCTGCAGGGCATCGCGGTGGGCTCGCGCTCGATGTTCACCAGGTTGCTGGCGGCCTGCGAGCGTGGGCTTCCGGCTCCGGTGATCGACAGCACGTTCGGGTTCGACGAGGCTCCACGGGCTTTTGCCCACCTCGAAGCACGCCGGCACGTCGGCAAGGTCGTCGTGCGCGTCGGAGACACGTGGCCACGATGACTCACCGCACACCTGCGCCGAGTACAGTGCTCGAGGCCCTGAAACAGCGGGCGAAGGACAGCCCACGTGCCACGGCGTTTGTCGTCGATGGCGAGCGCGTGACGCACCTGCAGTTGCGTCGCCGCGCCGCCGACCTCGCGCGCCGGCTGTCGCGCATCGGCCTGCGCCGCGACGACCGGTGCGTGATCACGCTGTCATCGCCGCTCGACACCATCAGGCTGTGTTACGCCTGCCACATGCTGGCGGCCATCCCGGTGGTGGTTGATCCCGTGCACTGGGAGATGGTGCGCGAACGGCGGCTCGCCGCGATTCACCCGGCCTTCGTGATTGCCGACTATCCATCGCGTCGCAACGCGCGCGTCGGCGACCGGCCCCTCGAGATCGAGTTCGCGTTCCTCGACACGGTCACGCCATCGCCATCGTCGGTGCTCACGATGCCGGGCCCCGACGACATCGCCTACCTGCAGTTCACGTCGGGCACGATGGGCGAGGCCAAGGCGGCACAGGTATCGCACCGGGCACTCGCCGCCGCGCTCGACGCGATGCAGGAGCGATACGGCATCGGGCCCGACGACATCACGACCGGTCGCGCCCCGCTCTCCCACTCCACCGGGCTCGTCCGCTATGCGTTCGGTACCGTGTGGTTCGGCGCTGCGTCGTACCTGCTCGGCCCGAGGGCAGGGCACGTGGCCCATTGGCTCGAACTCGTGGCACAGACACGCGCGACCGTGACCAACGCGTCCGACTTCAGCTTCCGCGTCGCGACCGCCACCAGGTTGCCCGAGCTGCCCTCGCTGGCGTCGCTGCGGATTGCCACGTCCGGCGGTGAAATCGTGCGCGCCAGCACCATCCTCGAATTCGAGCGGAAGTTCGGCCTCTCGCGCATCGTGCAGCCGGCGTACGGTTTGTCGGAAGCGACGCTGATCGTCGCGTCGGCGGTCGCGGGCGACGAGATCGTCACCGACACCACGGGCGCCGTGTCGTGCGGGACCCCCATGCCCGGACTCGAGGTGCGGATCGCGGATGCCAGCGGGCAGGCCGTCGGCGCCGGCGAAGAGGGCGAGATTCTGGTGCGCGGCGCGCAGGTCTTCAGCGGGTACGCCGACGACTACCGCGCCACCGACGAGGTGTTGCGCAACGGCTGGCTCCACACGGGCGATGTGGGCGTGCTCGACGCCGCCGGCCGCCTCTTTCCACGCGCGCGGCGGCGGGCCCTGATCAAGCGCGCCGGCGTGGCCATCGCCCCGCGCGAGGTCGAGGAGCCGATCGAGCCGCTCCAGTATGTCGCGGGCGTCGCGGCCGTCGGCGTGCTGCTGCCCGATCGCCTCACCGAAGACATCGTCGTGGTCGTTGAAGCGACGACGACCGATCCCCGCGAACTCTTCGCCCTCGCGACACTGGTCGACATGGTGGTGCGCGAGGCGGTTGGCGCCAGGCCCGGGCAGGTGCGCCTGGTCAGTCCGGGAGCCATTCCGCGGACGGCGGTCGGCAAGGCGCGCTACCTCGAGCTGCGCCAGCTCGTGCTCGACGGCCGCCTCGATGCGGCGACGCTGTACCTCAAGTAGTTGTGGCGGCAGCACGCGGCGTGTCGAGCAGGTTCGCCAGCGTGTAGGGCCACAAGTCGTCTGGATGCGTCGTCAGCTGGTGCGCGAACCAGCGGCCGGCGGCGTTGGCCAGTTGCTGCTCGATGTCGGCGGGCGTGCCGTTCATCGCACTGGCCAGCGGATCGCCGAGTTCGATTGTGATCCTCCCCGCCGGCGTCCATCGCGCCACGACGGGGAGGATCGGGACGCGCGCCAGCCGCGCGAGCACGAATGGCCCTCGGCGAAGCACGATGCGCCGCCCCAGGCAGGTCATCGGGCCGGTCGATGCACCGCCCGGACCATCGACGGCGGCGATGACGAGCGAGCCGCCGCGCAGTTCATCGACGGCCTGTCGCAGCGCTCGCGCGCGTTCGTGCCCGTCGCCCACGGGCATGTTCCGCACGGTCATCGTCCGGCGGCCCAGGGCGTGGAGGGTGGCACCCACCCCGAACTGCGCGCCAAGGTGGAACGCGATCAGGACGGCCCCACCCCGGATCATGTCGAGGCGCGCAACGGCCGGCGCCGGAGGATCGGCGAGTTGCGCCAGCGCGTCGAGCCCGCGACGCTGAAGCAACGCGATCGCCGCCCGGTTCTTGAACCGCAGCGCTGCCGCGTCGCGAGCGATGCGTGCCGCCTCGGTCGGGCCGATGTCGGGAAAGAGCGCGCGCGTCGCCTCCGGCGTCGGGGGGACGAGACCCGCGGCATGCATTCGCCTGCCGAGCCGATCGATGGCGACGATGCGTGCCCCGGGGGCCCGGCCAATCCAGGCCACGGCCACACGATCGAACCCGCCGAGCACGCCCGACCACCAGCGCGGTGCGGGCGCAAACCAGTGTTCGTCGTCTGAGGCGACGAACGGATTCGCCGTGCTCATGGCTGGGTGCGCGCGACGATTCCGGCGGTGGCGTGCTCGACGAGACGCCCGATGGTCAGCGGGCCGGCGTCGAACAGCGACGAGGGGAAGGGCATATCGAAGTGTTGCTCGCACTCGAGCAGCACCTCGACGATGGTCACCGAGTCGAACCCGAGGCCATTGGCGCCGAGCCGTTGCTCGAGGCGCTCGGCCAGCCCGCGGGCCGCGACGGGCAGGCGCGCCGTCAGGATGGTCGTGACGGCGTGGTGCACCTGCTCGGCAGTGGTCGTGTGTGACATGGGGCGTCCCTTGCCGAGGGTTCCCCTGAACCCTCGTCGGCGGATTGTATGCCGCCCGGCTGCGCCTGCGCGACGCTCATCGCGTTGCCGGCACCGTCCAGTAGTAGACGTATCGGCCGTTGACCTCGAGTGTCTGTTGGGCAGGCCACTCGTCGCCCATGTCGAAGGCGTGCGATGCGATGCGCGTGCCGGGCTTGAGTTCGGCCATCAGCTTCGGCAGGAGCTTCAGGTTCAGCGACGGCAGCAGGTACAGCATCACGACGGTCGCCTCGCTGATGTCGGTCGTGAACAGGTCGGTTTCCTTGAACGTGACCCGCCGGCCGACGCCCGCCTTAGCGGCGTTGGCAGTGGCCTCGGCGATGCGCTGCGGGTCGATGTCGATGCCGACGCCGCGGGCGCCGCGGTCGCGCGCGGCGGCGATCACGATGCGCCCGTCGCCGCAGCCGAGGTCGTAGACGATGTCGTCCTTGGTGACCTTGGTCACCTCGAGCATGGCCGCGACGACGTCGTCCGGCGTGGGGACGAAGATCACGTCGGGCCGGCGCGGTGTTGGCGGTGCGGGCGCGGCTTGTGTGGCCTGTGTGGCCTGCGCGGCCGCTGTGGCGGCGTGAGCCAGCGCGACGGTGATCAGCGTTGCCGCGATCAGCCAATGGGTGCGATGTGTGCGCATGTGGGCCTCCCTGATGAGACGAACATGGGAATGTGTCGGTCCGGCACGCTCAGCATGCCCGAGCGAGCTGACGCCCGCAAGCGCGGGCACAAACGCCTCAAGGACGAGCTTCCCGCGCCGATTCTTCCTCCGACCACGTAGTGACAACTCCCCCCCCGGAGCGACCCATGCATTCGACTTGGACAATTCGACGACGCCTGTTGGCCGCCTTCGGCCTCGGTGCCTTTGTGACGCTGATTCTCGGCGCGACCGGCTACTACGCGGTCAGTGCGGGCAAGATGGCCGTTCACGAGGTCGGCGGCGTCAGGCTGCCAAGCGTCGAAGCGCTGCTCGTGATCAGCGAAGCGCAGACGGCGGTGGACGCCGGCGAAAACGCGCTGCTCGCGCGGAACGCGTCGGCCGACCTGCGCAAGTCGCAGCACGAGCGCTTCGCCGCGGCAAAGGCTCGTGCCGACGAGGCCTGGAAGGCGTACGAGCCGTTGCCTCAGACGCCAGACGAGGCCCTGGTGTGGAAGGACTTCGTCCCGGCCTGGGAGCGGTGGTGGGCCGACCACGAGACGTATGTGGGCATTGCCCGGGCCTTCGAGGCCGACCCCTCTGACGCCAACTACGCGAAGCTGTCGGAGTTCGCGCTGGTGACGATCGGCAAGTCGTTCGGCGAGGCCGAGTCGCTGCTCAACAAGCTCGTCGAGATCAACCGCGACGCGGCCCATTCGACGGCCGCCGAGGCCGACACCAGTGCCGCCTTCCTGCAGACGCTGATGGCGGCCGTGGCGGTGGGCGCGGTGCTGCTCTCGTTTGGTCTCGGCCTGTTCACCAGCCAGAAGCTCAACGGGATCCTGAACGCGCGGATCACGGAGTTGCTGCAGGGGTCCGAGCAGGTCGTTGCGGCGTCGGGCCAGGTGTCGTCGTCGGCGCAGGCGTTGTCGCAGGGCGCCACCGAGCAGGCAGCGTCGCTCGAAGAAACGTCGGCCTCGATGGAGGAGATGTCGTCGATGACGCGCGTCGCGGCGCCCAGCTCGTCGAGCAGTCGGCCGACGAGTTCACCCGTTGCGATGCCGCGCTCAAGGACATGGTGCAGTCGACCGATCGCATCCTCGACTCGAGCCAGCGGGTCGCCAAGATCCTCAAGACCATCGACGAGATCGCGTTCCAGACCAACATCCTCGCGTTGAACGCCGCGGTCGAAGCGGCGCGCGCCGGAGAGGCGGGCATGGGCTTCGCGGTGGTGGCCGACGAGGTGCGCAGCCTGGCGCAGCGTGCGGCGCAGGCGGCGAAGGACACGGCCGTGCTCATCGAAGAGGCGACCGCCAACGCGTCGCAGGGCACCGAGAAGGTCAAGGTGCTGGCCGACTCGATCCTGCGCATCGGACACCAGACGACAGAGATCAAGGGCATCGTCGCCGAGGTGAGTTCGGCGAGCCACCAGCAGTCACAAGGCATCGACCAGGTGACGCAGGCCATCGCGCAGATGGAAAAGGTGACCCAGACGACGGCCGCGACCGCCGAAGAAAGCGCGGCGGCCAGCGAGGAACTCAACGCCCAGGCCGAGCTGTCGATGAACGTCGTCGGACAACTGCAGCTGCTGGTGGGTGGCGCGGGCGCCGCGTCGGTGCGCGCCGCGCATGCGGGGCCCACCACGGGGCGCCACAGGATCGTGCCGACGCGGGCCGCGGCCTGACGAGCCGACGCGTGGACGGCCGGCCTGCACCGGCCGTCCGCGCGCGACTACTGCGCGGTCGCGGCTTCGAACTCCTCGAAGCTGCCCTTGAAGTCGTGGATGCCCGAGCGGTCGAAGTGCCAGACCCTGGTGCCCACCTCCTCCATGACGTCCTGGTCGTGCGTGACGATCAGCACCGTTCCCTCGTACTTCTGCAGCGCCACGTTGAGCGCGTTGATCGCCTCGAGGTCGAGGTGGTTCGTCGGCTCGTCGAGCACCAGCACGTTGGGCTTCTGCAGCATCAGCCGGCAGAAGAGCAGGCGGGCCGTCTCGCCACCCGACAGGGCGTCGGTCGGCTTGTAGCCGTCTTCGCCGCTGAAGAGCATCTGCCCGAGCAGTCCGTGGATGTCCTGCCGCGCGGCCTCGGGATCGAACTGGTGCAGCCATTCGACGACCGTCATGCCCTTGCGGATCAGGCCGGTGTGGTCCTGCGGGAAGTAGCCGATCGCGATCTCGTGCCCCCAGCGGATGGTGCCGGCGTCGATGGCCGAGGCCTCGACCATCGGCACTTCGGTGCCGGTCAGCAGGGCGCGCAGCAACGTCGTCTTGCCGAGGCCGTTGCGCCCGGCGAGGACGATCTTCTCGCCACGGTTGACGACGGCCGAGAAGTCATCGACCACCGATGCGCCGCCGTGCGTCTTGGTCACGCCGGTGAACTCGACGGCGAGGCGGCCCGACGGGCGCGCCATCTGGAAGCGGATATACGGCCGCTGGATGTTCGACCGCGCCAGGTCGGTCGTCTGCAGCCGCTCGACTTCCTTGCGGCGCGACTGCACCTGGCTCGAGCGTGTGCCGGCCGAGAAGCGGGCGATGAAGTCGTTGAGCTGCGCGATCTTCTTCTCGCGCTGCTCGTTGTCGGCCTCGATGCGCGAGCGGATCTGCGTCTTGGCCATCACCATCTCGTCGTACCCGCCGGTGTAGGTGATGATCGTCTCGTAGTCGATGTCGGCGGTGTGCGTGCAGACGTCGTTGAGGAAGTGCCGGTCGTGCGAGATGACGATGAGGCTGCCGTCGTAGCGGTTGAGGAACTCGCGCAGCCAGTGGATCGAGTCGAGGTCGAGATGGTTGGTCGGCTCGTCGAGCAGCAGCGCCTGCGGATGCCCGAACAGTGCCTGCGCGAGCAGCACGCGCACCTTCTGCCCGCCCTGCAACTCCGACATGGCCCGTCCGTGCAGCGACTCGGGAATGTCGAGGCCGTCGAGGAGGATGGCGGCATCGCTTTCGGCGGTGTACCCCTCTTCTTCGCCGATGATGCCCTCGAGCTCGCCGAGGCGCATGCCGTCCTCGTCGGTCAGTTCCGGCTTTTCATAGAGGGCATCGCGTTCGGCGAGCGCCCGCCACAGGCGTGCGTTGCCCATCACCACCGTGTCGACGACGCGGAACTGGTCGAAGGCGAACTGGTCCTGCCTGAGAACGCCGACCTTCTTCGGGCGGACCACCGAGCCCTTCTGCGGGTCGAGTTCGCCCGTCA
>JAEUQQ010000108.1 GCA_016789685.1 Acidobacteriota bacterium
GCATCGAGGCGATGCGGCGGCCGCCGGATATGACGTGGGTGGCCCCAGGTCACCCCGGCTCGGGCGCTCGTGCGACACCGATCTCGTACGCGCAGCTGCCGACGCACGCGGGCAGGGGTGTGCGCGTCGCGGGCGTGCTGCACTACGAGTTCGAAGACGTCGGTTTCTATCGTTCGTTCGAGGCCATGCGGGGGCGAGGCTACCCGTACACCGCGCCCTACGTTCAGCTCTCCACGCTCTGGCCGGGCGAGCCTCCTTGGCTGACCAGGTCGCCCTACATCTCCGACCGATGTGCGGTCGTCGAGGGAACCGTGCAGACGGGCGGAGGCGGAGTCGGCGTCGGCGCCATTCTGGGGGTCACGCGCCTCGACGTCTGGTCCATGCCGCACTGGCCAGTAACTCCTCCCTCCGCGCCGCCAGCAAGCGTGGAAGCCGAGCGCACCGCGGCAACACGGCAGGTGATGAGTCTCCGGCACCGTATCGACCTCGTTGGACCGGTCCGGACGCTCGCGGGCATCGTGGCCCGCCCCGACGAGCAGAAGGCGCTCGTGCACGCGATGGGCGAGGGTGGGAGGGAGGGCCTCGCCGTGGCCCGCGTCTTGTGGCGCGTGGCCGACGCCCCAGCCGTCGGGGTGTTGCGGAGAGGACTTCAGGAGGCGACGGCGACCAACACGCGCAACGTTGTGCACTTCGTCTCGGATGGGGCCTTCGATGTGCGCGACGCGTGTCGCACTGATACATCTCCGCCGAGTTCCGACAGGACGTGGGCGACGGTCCACGCCATTGGCCGCATCGACTGGCGTATCGCGAACCTGCTGAAGATCCAAGACGCGAGTCTTGCCGCGGTCGTCGACGACTGCATCGCCGAACTGCGTCGCGAGCGTGAGGCGGTGCTGGCCCGTGCCGCAGCGGGCAGCGAACCTTGGCGCCCGAGGCCGGGACGCTGACGTGGACGAGGCGGACGCGATGGGCACGATGCGATGGACCTCACGACGTTGCCGGAGCGCCGCGACGACGTTTGCGGCCGTCGCTGTCACCGTGACCGTGTGCGTGCTCACCTCGCCGACCGTGCTCCGTGCGGCTGAACCTGCTGCCGCCGCAACCTGCCGCGCAGCAGCGATGAGACGCTTCAGGGGGCAGCCTGTCGTTCCCTCAAGGCGCGATGGTGTGCCAGCGCCACGTACGATCCACGAGGTTTGGCCGAAGTACCCGCCGTTGCCCGCAGGTACGAGGCCGCTCGGACACGCGTGGCTGGCGTACCTCCTGATCGCGCCAGACGGAGCCGTCGCCGACGTGTGGGTGGAGCGTGCGCTGCGCTTCGAGCCCGCGTTCCCGGCGTTCATGGCGGCCGGCGTGCACGCGGTACGCGAGTGGCGTTTTGCGCCGACGATCATCGGCGGGCGCTCGCCGGTCCTGAGCGAGCCGTGCCAACGACGGCGAGTCGAAGGGCTCATGGCAGGCCTGCCAAGGGCTTTCCTGACGGGCGACCCGGGGGATTCGCGCACGACTTGCGCGAGTCGAATGCCACCCGTTACGGGCACGTTCCAGCGCCCCCACGCGCACTCCCATCCTGCGTCCGTCGAACCGCGTTCGCCTGAACACCGTGCCATCGTCGTCAGATGGTGTGGGTCTACATCCTGCGCTGTGCCGACGGCTCGTTCTACGTGGGCCAGACCTCCGACCTCGGATCGCGCCTTGCGCGACACAACGATGGTACCGCTGCCAGATGGACGGCGGCGCGGCGTCCCGTGACGCTGGCGTACGCAGAACCGGTGAACACGCTCGCCGAGGCGGTCGCACGCGAACACCAGCTGA
>JAEUQQ010000114.1 GCA_016789685.1 Acidobacteriota bacterium
AGCACGCGGCCACCGACCGCCGCCCGCATCTCGGGCTGCAGCTGCTCGGCGGTCTTTGCCCCGTGCTCGGTGACGAGCGCGTGGATCGACGTGGTCGCGTCGAACGCGTGGGGATAGGCGGCGACGCCGCGCTCGACCAGCGCGGCAAGGTTGGCGCGGCGCTGGGCGAGCAGATCGAGATCCTGTGACATGGCGGTCGGTTCGTCGGTACGGTGAGCGGGTGGATTCAGCCGACCTGGCGCCCGGCCAGGTCGCGGTGGATGGCGTCGAGGACGCCGTTGGCGAAACGCACGGACGCGTCGCCCGAGTAGCGCCGCGCGAGGTCGAGGACGTCGTTCATGAAGGCCCCGACGCCCTGGCTGCCGCGCATCGCCCGCAACTCGGCCGTCGCCAGTCGCAGCACGAGGCGATCGATGGTCTGCATGCGCGAGAGCCGCCAGTTCGCGGCATGCGCCTCGATCAGGGGATCGATCTCGGCCAGGGCCGTCGCGGTCGCGCGGGCGAGCGCCATGGCCGCCGCCATCTGCACCTCGGTGACGGCCAGCGGCGTCACGCGCGGATACAGCTCGAAGACCTCGTCGAGGTCGTCCGACGACATCTCCCACTGGTACAGCATCTGGAGCGCGACCTCGCGCACCAACGGCGACGCGAACGCAGGCGCCTCGGCCATCGTCAGACCCGCACCGTCGGCGCCGGCGGCGACGCGATCGCCCGCAGGACGTGCACCATCTCGAGCGCGGCGAGCGCCGCCTCGCGCCCCTTGTTGTCAGGGCCCTCGACGGCGCGCTCGAGGGCCTCGGCGTGCGTGTTGGTGGTCAGGACGCCGAAGGCCACCGGCAGACGCGCCTCGGCCGAGAGCTGCATCAGGCCGAGCGACATGGCCGACGAGATGTACTCGAAGTGCGGCGTCGCGCCACGGATCAGGCAGCCGAGGCAGACCACCGCGTCGAACCGTCCCGACATCGCGGCGGCGCGTGCCGCCAGCGGAATCTCGAAGGCCCCCGGGACCTCGTACTGCTCGATGTCAGCCGCCTCGGCGCCCGCCTCGCGCAGCGCCGCCACGGCGCCTTCGCGCAGACGGTCGGTGATGTCGGCGTTGAACCGCGACACCACCACCGCCACGCGCAGACCGCGCGCCGCCGGAAGTGCCGTGGTCGTCGCTGCTCCCCCTTGCATCGGTTCCCGTCTCCCTTTACGTGCCCGTGAAGGCTGGCGTGCGCTTCTCGACGAACGCCCGCGTGCCCTCGCGCATGTCGTCGGTCGCCGACACCAACCCGAACAGCGTCGCCTCGATCGCCGATCCCTCGACGAGCGTCGTGTCGAGCCCGCGGTGTACCGCCTCGAGCGCGTAGCGCATCGCAATCGGCGCCTTCGACGCGAGCGTCTGCGCAAACGTCGTGACCTCGGCGACGAGATCGGCCGCGGCGACGACACGCGTCACCAGCCCGATGGCGAGGGCCTCGGCCGCCGGGACGTGCCGGCCGGTCAGGATCAGGTCGAGCGCCCGGTCGGGCCCCACGAGGCGCGCCAGTCGCTGCGTGCCGCCGTACCCGGGGATGATGCCGAGGTTGATCTCCGGCTGTCCGAGCCGCGCCGTGTCGGCGGCGATCCTGAACGTGCACGCCATCGCGAGTTCACAGCCGCCCCCGAGGGCAAAGCCGTTGATGGCCGCGATGGTGGGCTTCCCCATCCCTTCGATGATCCCGAAGACGTGCTGGCCGCGCACGGCCAGATCGCGGCCCTCGCCTGGCGTCTGGCCGATGAACTCGGTGATGTCGGCCCCGGCCACGAACGACTTCTCGCCCGCGCCCGTGAACACCACGACCCGCACCGCCGGATCGACCTTCAGGGCGAGCGCGGCCCGGCGCAGCTCGTCGACCGTCTGCGCATTGAGGGCGTTGAGCACATTGGGGCGATTGACGGTGACCGTCGCCACCGCCCCCTCGCGGGCAACCAGCAGGTTCTCGTAGCTCATGGTGGCAACCGGTGTCGTCGGGACCGCACCCCGTGCGGCGTGTGACCGAGCGTGGGGCGTCGCCTGCGCAACAGGCGTGCAGGCTGCGCGATCAACGATCGGGCCGGGCGCGTGCCTGCAACGAACGGGCAATTATACCGCACGCCCACAGGGCCGACAGGGCCGCGAACGCCCCCGCCGCATCGGCGGCCAGGTCGAGCCAATCAGCCGTGCGGCCAGGCACGAACGACTGGTGCCACTCGTCGCTGGCGCCGTAGAGCGTCGCCAGGCTCCACGCGATCGCGGCGTCGCGCAGCGTGAGCGAGGGAATGTCGCCGCGCGTGCGCGCGCGGGCAATCAGGATGGCGAGCACGCCGTAGGCGAGCCCATGGGCCTGCTTGTCGGTGCCCCCCGGCAGGTCGGGCCCCGCGGTCGTCGACGACAGGGCGAAGATCACGACCATCAGCCCGATGGCCGGGCCCCACCACCACCAGAACGAGGCCTGCGACGGCCTCACGCGCCGAGCGGGAAGAGCCGCAGCACCCAGCCCATCACGAGCGCGGCCGCCAGGAAGCCGCCAGCCAGCTGCGCGGTCAGCTTCACCTGCTCACGCGGGGCATCGCGCTGCAGCACGGCAAAGACGATCGACACGCAGAGCGAGAAGACAACGAGCCAGAGCAGGTGACTGTTCATGGCGCGGTCCTACTTCCGCCCGGCGCTGATGTCGAAGGCATCGAGCACCGTGAGCATGTTCAACAACCCCGCCACGATGAGGAAGGTGTTGCCGTACTCGTACGTCGGCGTGACGACCGTGCCGGCCCCGGCACCGAGCATCCAGGCCAGGAAATACGGCAGGCCAATGCCCACGTCCGCGAACGCCGCCAGCGCCACCAGCGGCTGGGCCCACTCGAAGGGAAAGATCCGCCCCTGCAGGACCAGGCCCAGGGCGAACATCGCGGGAACGACCACCAGGAACACGAGCCCCTTCTGCGTCCGCTTCAGCAGCAGGTGGCCGAGCCCGGGCAGCAGCCAGGCCGCCGCACACACGAGGAGTGCCGACGAACGATCGAGGGCTGGGGAACGATCAACGACAGTGGCGGGCATGAGACTCCATCGCGATCGCGCCCTGACGCACGATCGGCACAGCGGTACGTCTGCCTAGTGTAGCGCACGGCGGGGTGACACCTTCCTTCGCCCGCGTTGAGCGCCCCAGCCCCGTGCCAGCCTGGGCTGGCGGCTCCCGCCTGCCGCCCCTCAGCGCAGGGCGCCGATCGCGGCCCTCACGCAGATCCAGCCCGTGACCGCGCCCAGCGGCAGCGCGCAGATGGCCCGCACGGTGGGCGTGGGCGCCGCCAGCATGGTCACTTCGGCCAGCCAGCTCAGGGCCGTCGGCACGGCGCAGGCGGCCAGCACCCACCGCCACCGTGCGGCATCGTCCTGGCGGCGGCCAACCGCCGACAGCGACCAGCCGAGCGCGAACACCGCCCCCGCCGCGCCCGACAGGTAGAGCCCCGAGCAACGTGCGCAGACCGGCATGGGGGCGCCGCCCAGCGCAAATGAACGTTCGGGGCGCTGGTGGCACACGCGGTCGGCGAGCGCGTACACCGCAGCCGACGCGGTCGCGCGCGCCGCATCACGGCCCGTGCGCCACGACGGCGCGGTGAGGATCAGCCCACTCCAAGC
>JAEUQQ010000127.1 GCA_016789685.1 Acidobacteriota bacterium
GGCGCGCGGGCGACCAGTGGCGCATCCACGAGGTCGCGGGCCTGCCGTCGATCGCCTGCCCGTCGAAGGCCGACGCGGAACCGCTGTTCCAGAAGGCCATGGGCACCGGCGCGCGCGTCACGGACGTTCCCGACGACGGCACGCTCAGCGACGAACGCGGCATGAACCGCGGCAAGAAGGGACCGTTGCGGCTGATGTGCACCTACGAGGTCACGCGCAGCCTCGGCGCCGTCACGGTCGTGGCGTACTTCGGGTACGCGCACGGCAAGTACACGCTCGATCCCGACTACGAAGTCTGGCCATGAGTCGACGCCCTCGCCGGCCGGAACCGTGCCTTCTCTTCACGTGACGTCGCGCGCCGCCGCGGCGCGTCGCTGACGACGCCACCGCGGCCGGGTGGTGGCGCATAATGGCAGCCGGCGGCGGGCGACGGGCGCGTGCCGGGCCCGGTCGCCACGTCAGCGCCCACTCATACCCATCCAGGAGCTTCGGTATGCCCTCGTTCTTGAACATCGGCGTCATCGGCGCCGGCCGCATCGGCAAGATCCACGCCGAGAACATCGCCTATTCCATCCCGCAGGCCAGGCTGAGGGCCGTGGCCGACATCAACCTGACGCCTGAAATCGAAGCGTGGGCCAAGGGACTCCGCGTCAAGACCGTCACGAAGAGCCCGAAGGCCCTGCTCGCCGACAAGAGCCTCCACGCGGTCATCATCTGCTCGTCGACCGACACGCACGCCGATTTCGTCATCGCTGCGGCCAAGGCCGGCAAGCACGTCTTCTGCGAGAAGCCGGTCGACCTGACGGTGGCCAAGGTGAAGTCGGCGCTCAGGGCCGTCAAGAAGGCAGGGGTCACGCTGCAGGTCGGCTTCAACCGGCGCTTCGATCACAACTTCAGGCGCGTGCGCGATCTCGTGGTGTCGGGCGCGATCGGCGCGCCGCACATCGTCAAGATCACCTCGCGCGACCCCGCGCCGCCGCCGCCGTCGTACGTGGCCGGCTCTGGCGGCATCTTCCTCGACATGATGATCCACGACTTCGACATGGCGCGCTTCCAGGCGGGCAGCGAGGTCGTCGAAGTGTTCGCGCAGGGCGCGGTCCTCGTGGACGAGGGCATCGGCAAGGCCGGCGACGTCGACACCGCCATCGTCACGCTGCGGTTCGCGAATGGCGCGCTGGGCGTGATCGACAACTCCCGCAAGGCGGTCTACGGGTACGACCAGCGCGTCGAGGTGTTCGGCTCCGAGGGTGCGGCCGCGGCCGCGAACGACGCGCCCACGACGGTGACGCTGGCGAACGCATCGGGCGTCTGCGCCGACAAGCCGCTGTACTTCTTCCTCGAACGCTACAAGGACGCGTTCGTGGCCGAGATGCGCGCGTTCGTGGAGTGCGTGCTCGCGGGGGCCCCCGCGCCAGTTACCGGCGAGGATGGGCTCCAGGACCTGTTCGTGGCGCTCGCGGCGAAGAAGTCACTGGCCGAGGGACGCCCGGTGAAGCTCTCCGAGGTGTCGTAGCCCAGCGAGGGCGGACGTTACCGCATGCTCTTGAAGCCGTCTTCGATGACGGCAGACAGCCGCCCGAAGACCTCGTCGAACGTGCCCATGCCGTCGACGCGGATCACCTCGTGGCGCTGGCTGTACTTCTTGATCACCGGTACCGTCCGCGTCTCGTGTTCCTGCAACCGCTTCACGATCTTCGCCGTGCTGCTGTCATAGGGCATGCAGCGGTCGGTCTTGCTCCGCTCGTCGAGGCGCGCGATCAGCTCGAGCGTCGGCACCTCGATCTCGATGATGCGCGAGATCGACGAGCCGTGCTTCTTCAGCAGCGCGTCGAGGATGTACGACTGCACCAGCGTGCGCGGATAGCCCTTGAAGATGAAGCCCTTGACGCCGTTCGACGCGGCGAGCTTCTTCTCGATCAACTGGACGACGATCTCGTCGGGCACGAGCTGGCCGCTCTCGTAGAGCGCCGTGATACGGCGGCCGGTCTCGGTGCCGTCCTTGATTTCCTGGTCGAGCATCGGGCCGGTCGCGACGTATTCGAGGTCGTAGGCCTTCGCCAGCGCGCGGCCCTGTGAGCCGCGGCCCGACCCGGGATACCCGAACAGCACGACGTTGAAGAGGCTCTTGCTCAGTTCGTCGCGGATGATCTCGGTGATGCGCGCGCGGACGTCCTCGACGCTCGCCGATCCGTCGACGTCGACGCAGATGCCGCGGTCGCGATAGAACTGGAGCACCGGCCGCGTCTTCTCGTCGTATTCGCGCAGGCGGTTGCGAATGACCGCCTCGTTGTCGTCGCTGCGGCCCGACGTGATCCCGCGGTTCAGCAGGCGCCTGACCGACTCCTCCTCCGACACGTTGAGGCTGATGAGGCAGTTGAGCGACGTGTGGAGCTTGAGCATCAGGCCCTCGAGGATGTAGGCCTGGATGTAGGTGCGCGGGAACCCGTCGAACAGGAAGCCGTTGGAGCCGGGATTGTCGGTGATCGTGTTCTCGATGATCTGGACGATGATCTCGTCAGAAACCAGGCCGCCGGCCGCGATGATGCTCTGCGCCTCGAGGCCCAGCTTCGTCCTGCCGGCCATCTCCTTCCGCAGCAGGTCGCCCGTCGAGATGTAGAACAGGTTGTACTTCTTGACCAGGAACTCCGACTGCGTGCCTTTGCCGGCCCCGGGCGGGCCGAACAGCGCGATATTGAGCATGAGCGTGGGGCTCCTTTCCGGATCCCCGGCGAGACGGCCCTCGAGACGACTATCGGCAGCATACCCGACGCCGTTCAGGTGGTGACGCCACGTCGGCTGCCGAGCCGCGCATCACGCGCGCCTGTCGGTCCACGCACGGTTCCTGCCGCCGCGCCCGACGCCTGGCCGCCTCGCTATACTTCCCCCGGCCAGCCGCGCACCGCGTCGGCCGGGCCCTGGGAGGGTCACATGCACGTCCTGATCGATGTGATGGTGCTGCCGCTGGGTGTGGGCCTGTCGCTC
This sequence comes from Acidobacteriota bacterium, assembly GCA_016789685.1. Taxonomy (GTDB): domain Bacteria; phylum Acidobacteriota; class Vicinamibacteria; order Vicinamibacterales; family JAFNAJ01; genus JAEUQQ01. The sequence goes on from JAEUQQ010000127.1 coordinate 2,983, forward strand.
TCGAAGTATGTCGCCGAGTGCGAGCGCGTGTTCACCGCCGCCGGCCTGACGACGCGCCTGCATGCCAACGGCACCAACGTCGAGGGCGAGTGGGACGCCGTGTTCGGCGCCGTGAAGCGGTGCCACGAGGTGCTGCACGAGATGGGTGCCCCGCGGATTTCGACCGTCATCAAGGCCGGCACCCGCACCGACCGGTCGCAGAGCCTCGACGACAAGGTGAGGAGCGTCGAAGCGAAGCTGCGGTGATGGCGGACACGATACTGCCGGGTGGCGCCGACGCCCGACGCGGGCGTCACGGCGACAGCACAGGAGCCGCAACGAGGCCGTGCGCAGTGGCTGCACGGTGCAACTGGCGGTCATAGGTCACGAACGTCGCTGCTGCGGCGTCGATCGCGATGGCCACATGCAGGGCATCAAGGGCGCGAAGCGGTGTCTCGCTGGCACCGAGTAGCAGGCGTTCGGCCCGCCGATGCACCGGTGGTGTCAACTCCGCCCGCAAGCAACGATCCGCCACGCGCATCAAGTCGCGGTGGACCCGCCGTGCCTCGGTGCCGGCCAGGGTCCGCTCGCGCACACGCCGCGCCAGCGCCGACGTCACTTCGGTGATCGAGAGATCCGAAATGATGACATCGTCTGCTCCGACGAGAGCGTTGTTGAGGTCGTCGCTGCCACTCTCGGGCAGGAGCAGCTTCACCACGGCACTCGCGTCGAGGTAGATCGGGCCGCTCCATGGCGCGGGCGCCGACCTCGTCACACGCGGTCCTCGCGGTCGTCGATCACCGCCTGCGAGACGTTCGGCCGGCCGGCCTTCGCGGCAAGGCGCACGGCCCTGAGGTCGGGAAACGGCCGCTGCGGCCGAACCGGCACCAGCCGGGCGACCGGGCGGCCCCGATCGGTCAGCAGCACCTCGCGCCCCTTCCGCACGTCCTCGAGCAGGCTCGTCAAGTCCTGCCGCGCTTCACGGATTCCGGCCTTGCGCATGCACCATTGTGACACATGTAGCACAATGGGTGCATCACCGCACGACGTTGCCGATGATGCTCGTTCCCTGGCGCGCGGCGAGCAATTCGCGGGCCACGCCGTTGAAATGCGCTTCCATCACCGAGAGCGGCAGCCTGCGGTCAGACGGGGTCATGCCGAACCCCGGATCGCTCACGAAGAACGAGCGCGCGAGGCGTTGTCGATGGCATCGCACGAGGATTCGGCGCCCAGCATCGAGCCACCAGTCACGCATCTCGAGCTGGGCGAGATCATCGATTGGCCAGTGCCTGTCGCGCAGCGGTGTCGTGATCGTCAGCCCGTCGGGCGACAGGTGATAGCGGCAGACCGTGCGCGAGTACTGCCAGGCGAACAGACCCGCCATCGACAGGCACACCGGGACCCCCACCGGTGCGGCGCCGCGTCCATCGACGAGGGTGAGCACCGCGACGGCGACGGCGAACGTGGCCGCGAACAGGCCGGCGTTCTCGGCCCCCGCACGCAGCACGGGGCGATCTCCGCCGTCGGTCACATCGACGTCGAGCGTCCTCATACGCAACACCCCTGCGCGCAGCCAGTCGCCGCGACACCCGTGCGCCCCTCCCCGCCCCCAACCGGCGCCCGACGACGGGCATGTGTGGACGCGGGCGTGATCGTGCAGCGTCCGCAGCGAAGCCAGGCACCGACCGCGGGAACACATGCCCGTCGGCGAAGCCCGTGCACCGGGGCGTCGCCCGCACCGCGACACCGCAGCGCACCTGGCGACACCACGACACCTGGTCACGGCCGGGGGCCAGGTCTTGAAAAATGCTGCAATGAAAGACGTGACCCCGCCGGGCTCGCTACACCTTCGCGACCCCGATCCCTGGACGATCGTTCAGCGTCACCTTGCCGTTCACCACCTGCACGCCGTCGAACAGGTCGTTCTTGATCAGCAGCGCGCCGTCGAGATCGGCCCAGTCGACCAGCGGTGACAACTGCGCCGCCGCCGAGATCGCGCACGACGTCTCGGTCATGCAGCCCAGCATCACCTTCATGCCCAGCGCGCGCGCGAGCGTAATCATCTTCATCGCCTCGCGCATGCCCGTGCACTTCATCAGCTTGATGTTGATCCCGTCGTACACGCCGTGCGCCTTGCGCACGTCTGACAGCCGCTGCACGCCCTCGTCGCCGATGATCGGCAGCGGGCTCCGCTCGCGCAACCACGCGATGTCGTCGACCTGCTCCTTCGGCATCGGCTGCTCGACGAACAGCAGGTTGCGCGACGCCAGCCACTCGCACATCTCGAGCGCGACCTTCCGGTCGGTCCACCCCTGGTTCACGTCCACGCAGATCGGCGTGTCGGTCACCTCGCGGATGGTCGAGATCATCATCTTGTCGGTGTCGCGCCCGAGCTTCACCTTGAGCACCTTGTAGATGCCCGCTTCCTTCGTCTTCTCGCGCACCACGTCGGCCGTGTCGATGCCGATCGTGAACGACGTCACAGGCGTCTTCGACGCGTCGAGCCCCCAGATGCGGTGCCACGGCTGCCCGAACTTCTTCCCCACCCAGTCGTGCAGCGCGATGTCGACGGCAGCCTTCGCCGACGGATTCCCCGGCGCGATGGCGTCGATGGCGTGCAGCACGTCCTCGAGCTGGAACGGATCCGCGAACTTCGACAGATCGACCTGCTTCAGGAACGCCTCGGCGGTCGCCTGGCTCTCGCCGAGATACGGCGGCATCGACGCCTCGCCGTAACCGATCACGCCGTCGCGCTCGACCTCGACCATCATCGTCGGGGTCGTCGTGCGCGAGCTGGTCGCGATCGTGAACGTGTGCCGGAGTTCGAGGGTGTAGGGATAGAACCGGAGCTTCATGTCGTTGACCACGATCGTGAGAGGAGTGGAGGCGGTGGCGGCATGCGTCTCGAAGGCCGCTGCGACGCCCGCCAGCGAGAGCAGGCGGAGCACGTCGCGCCGCGATG
>JAEUQQ010000154.1 GCA_016789685.1 Acidobacteriota bacterium
GCATCGAGCGCAACGCGATGGGCGCGATCAAGGCGATTACCGCCTCCGAGATGGCGCTCCATCGTAATCCCGGCGACGCCCGGGTGTCGCTCGATGCCGTCATCGCGGCCATGCGCCAGACCGCGCTCGACATGAGCTGGCGCTACAAGGAAACATCTGAAGCCGGGCTCGCCGTGCACATCGCGGTGAGCCTGAGCGAATGCTGACGTCTTCGGCGGCGTGGCGCGCGGACGTGCGTCAGCCCCTGCAGACCTTCCCGGAGGACTCATGCACGCACGTCTCTCGTCGCGCTTCCTGGCCGCGACCACGCTCGCCCTGGCGATCGCCCTGCCCGCCGGCGCACAGAGCATCGTCGGCCCCGGCAAGACCGGCCCCGTGCCGGATCCCGTCAACCTCGAGACCGCGGACCTCTTCCAGGTCAAGTTCGTCAGCATCGGCGACGACATGTTCATCGGTGGCCAGCCAACCGAGCGGGCGTTGCGCGAACTCAGGGCGCGGGGCGTGACGACGGTCGTCAACCTCCGCATGCCCGAGGAGATGTCGCAGGTGGGCTTCGACGAGGCCGCCGTGCTCGCCGAACTCGGCATCACGTACGTCAACATCCCCATGCGCGGTACGCCCGAGCATCCCTACGGGCCGAAGGCCCTCGACGCCTTCGCGGCGGCCATGGCGTCTGCGAAGGGCAAGGTGCTGCTGCACTGCACCCTGGCGTGGCGCGCCAGCCACCTCTGGGCCGCCTACCTCATTCGCGATCGCCAGGTGCCGGTCGCGACGGCGCTGTCGCAGGCGCGCGCGATCAACCTGCGCGAAGAGGCGCCCTTCGGGCCCCAGCAGCCGATCGAGGGCTTCCTCGCCCGAACCGTGCCCGAGCTGGTGCGCCCGAAGCGCTGACGACGCCCTGGTGGGTGGGTGACGCCGTGTGACAGCACGGCGCGATGCGGCGCAGATCGTCTCGGGCCACGCCGCCTGCGACGATTCGTCACATTGCTTTTCTGGCGTCGGCACGCTTATACAGGTGGGATGTCAGCTGGCCTGGCCGTGAGGCGATCCAACCGTGTCGTGCTCGTCGTGGCGTTGCTCGCGGCGGGCGTCGTCGGCACGTGGTTCGACGAGGCCCGCCTCCAGCGGCGCCGCCAGGCAGTGCACGACAGGAACCTCCGCCTGGCCGGCGACCTGCGCCTGACCGACGTCTGCCTCTTCGGCGACGCCCCGTGGTTGCGGCATCTCTCTCAATCTGACGTCTTCGCCAGCATGCAGGATGGTCCTGGCGCATTCGACTATTCGCGAAGCGGGTCGCTCGTCGGCCCCCGCGGCACCGTGACGGACTCCGATGCGTCGGTGGCTGAACCGCCAGCGCTCTCTCGCTGACGTCGCGCTCGCGTCGCTCGGCCGTCGGCGCACCCGCACGATGGCCCTGCTGGTGGTCTACGCGCTGGTCGTGTCGGTCGTCGCGGCCGTGATGCTCTACGCCCAGGCCGTCAGGCGTGAAGCGGGCCGCGTGCTCGCGCAGTCGCCCGCCGTGATCGTCCAGCGCCTCCAGGCCGGGCGCTTCGCGCTCGTGCCAGACACCTACGCCGAGGCCCTGCGCGCGATCCGTGGCGTCCAGTCGGTCGAAGGCCGCCTCTGGGGCTACTACTACGACCCCGTGCTGAAGGTAGCGGTCACCGTCATGGTCGCGCCCGAGGGCAGCGCGCACGTCGTGCAGGATGGCCATGCGCGGGTCGGCCCCGCCGTCGCCCGCGCGAAAGGTCTGAGCGCTGGCGGGCAACTCCTGCTGATCACCACCGCCCGCGACGTCCTGCGCCTGACGGTCGACGAACTCCTGCCCGACGAGTCGGCGGTGCTCACGGCCGACCTCATCCTGATCAGTGCGGCCGACTTCCGGGCGCTGTTCGATCATCCCGCCGGCTTCTACACCGACATTGCGCTGTCGGTTGCCAATCCTGCCGAGCACCGCCGCGTCGCCGAGAAGGTCACGACGCGGATGCCCGACACGCGGGCGATCGTGCGCGACGACATCGCCCGCACGTACGCCGCGACGTTCAGCTGGCGCGAAGGCCTCGTGCTCGTGGCGTTCATCGGCGTGCTGGCTGCGTTTGCGTTGTTTGCCTTCGACCGCGCGTCGGGGCTGTCGGCCGACGAGACCCGCGAGATCGCCGTGCTGAAGGCCGTCGGCTGGGACGCCGGCGACGTCATGGCGATGAAGGCGTGGGAAGGGGCCCTGGTGTCGGCCGTCGCGTTCGCGGCCGGATACCTTGCCGCCTACCTCTTCGTCTTCTATGTGCCCGCGGGCCCCTTCGACGGCGCGCTGCGCGGCTGGACGGTCGTGCGCCCACGCATACGGCTGACGCCCGACACCGATGCGTTCCAGGTGGCGACGCTCTTCGTGCTGAGCGTGGTGCCGTACACGGCGGCGATCCTCGTGCCCGTATGGCGCGCGGCCGTCGCCGAGCCCGATGTGGTGATGCGGGGATGAACGCCATCGAACTCGTCGGCATCCGGAAGGCGTTCAACCGTGGCCTCGCCACCGAGGTCTGGGCGCTCGACGGCATCGACGTCACGATTCCCGCCGGGCAGGTCGCGGTCTTCAGCGGGCCGAGCGGGTCGGGCAAGACCACCCTGCTGTCGATCATCGGCGGCATGGCGAGGCCGACCGAGGGACGTGTGCGGCTCGACGGCCAGGACGTCTCGTCGTACTCGGAACGCTTCCTCACGGTGCTGCGCCGGATGCGGTTCGGGTTCGTCTTCCAGGACCTGCATCTCATCCGCGGCCTGTCGGCCCTCGAAAACGTGATGATCCCGGCGTACCCGCTCGGGAACGACTGGCACCCGCTGAGGGATCGGGCGCTGTCGCTGCTGTCGCGCCTCGACGTCGTGCACCGCGCCGCGACGCGCGTCGAGTTCCTGTCGGGCGGTGAGCAGCAGCGCGTGGCCATCGCCCGCGCCCTCGTCAACGATCCGCCGGTGCTGCTGGCCGACGAGCCGACGGCCAACCTCGACTCCGCGCTGACGACGCAGTTCCTCGGCATCCTCGAGTCACTCAGCGGCGATGGACGCACGATCCTGATGAGCAGTCACGACCCGGCCGTCACGAGTTCGGCCGTCATCCAGCGCCGGATCGCCATGCACGACGGCCGGATCGTCGAGGACCGCTGATGCTGCTGCAGCCACCCGTGCTGGCGCTGCTGCTGATGTCGGCCCTCGAGGTGGCCATCGCCCTGGCCGTCATCCCGTTTGCGGTAAGCATCGTCCGGCACTGGGATCTCGGCGATGCCAGCGAGCGGCAGGTGCGGCTCGAGCGCCGCACGCGACTCGTGTCGACGCTCGTCGCCTTTGCGATGGGCCTGCAGATCCTGACCTTGCCGGTGCTGGTCTTCACGGCCGACCGGTTGGCCGCGCAGTTGTCGGGCGCGATGTGCGCCGTGGGCACGCTCAACGCCAACGCGTACGGCTTCGCGGCGCTGTCGGCGCAGATGGTCGCGTTTTTCGCCGCGGTCGCCTGGCTGGCCCTCGACGCGATGGACGTCTCGGTTCCCACCTACCCGCTGACCCGGATCAAGTACGTCGCCGCCCTCGTGCTCGCGCCCCTGCTCGCCCTGGCGGCCGGCCTGCCGGTCGCGTTCTTTGCGATGCTCGAGCCATCGGTCATCACCTCGTGCTGCGCCCGCGTGTTCGCGTCTGACGCGCCCAGCGTGTCGGGGGCGCTGGCTGCGTGGCCGGCAGGGCCGGCGATGATCGCGTTCTACGTCAGCCTCGCCGCGGCCGTCATGTTCTCGCTCCACGTGGCGACGGGGCGCCGCGGGCGCGCCAGTGCCGCACTGGCCGGCGGTGCGGGCCTCGTCGCCTTCGCGTCGGTGATCGCTGGCGTCGTGTCGTTCCTGGCGCCGGCCGTCTACGACGACGTGTTGCATCACTGCCCGTTCTGTTTCCTGAAGGCCGAGTACCACCACCAGGGTTACCTGATCTACGTGCCGTTGTTCGTGGCAACGGCCAACAGCACCTGGCTGCTCTGTGCGTCGCTCGCCGCCCGCGTGCCCGCCCTCGAGGACGTCCTGCCCCGCTCGCAGCGGCGCTGGGCGGCGGTCGCCGCCGCAGGGTTCATGCTCGTCGCACTCATCAGCAGCATCATGCTGGCGCGTTCGCATGTCACATTTCAGTGACGGGCGTCGCGCCAGGGAGGATCGTCCCATGCGTCGTCGTCGTGCGGTTCGTCTGATCGGAGTGTCGCTGGCCAGCCCCCTCGCCCTGGCCGCGCTGGCAGAAGCGCAGTCGCATGCCGCCGCTGCGCCGGCGCCGCAGGAACCTGCGCTCAAGGGGCCCGACCCGGCCCCGCACCAGGACGACATCGCGAAGTACCCGCGCTGCACGTATTGCGGCATGGACCGCCGCCGGTTCCACCACTCGCGGATGCTGATCCACTACGGCGACGGCTCGGTCGATCCGCTCTGCTCATTGCGGTGCGCCGTCAACAGCCTGTCGTTGCACCTCGGCAAGATGCCGGTGGCGATCTGGGTGGGCGACAACGCCTCGAGCGCCGATCCCATGCCGCTGACCGATGCCGAGAAGGCGACCTACGTTGTGGGGAGTTCGATGCGGGGCGTGATGACGCGGCGCAGCAAGGTGGCGTACAGCACGCCGGGCGCGGCCGCGACGTCAATGGCCGCCAACGGCGGCGAGACCATGGACTTCGACAAGGCGCTGCAGGCGGCCTACAGCGACGTCGCCGAGTCGGTTGCGCGCTATCTCAAGACCAGCGAGGAACGCCTGAAGCGGATCGGGAAGGTCGCGGGCCAGTGATGCTCGCGCTGTTCCTGTGGCTCTGGTTGGCGTCGCCGGCAGCGGAACAACCCTCGGCGGCGAGGCCGGCGATGGCGGCGGCGGTCGCGGTGCCGAAGCCGGCCGCGACCTCGACCTGCCCGGTGTGCGGGATGTTCGTCGCGAAGTACCCGCAGTGGGTGGCGACCGTCGTGTGGCGCGATGGCACGGCTGCGCACTTCGACGGTGCCAAGGACATGTTCACCTACGTGCTCACGCTTGGCACGTACGCGAAGGGGCGCGCGGCGACCGGGATCGCGACGATCGCCGTCACCGAGTTCTACGACCTCCGCACGATCGACGCGCGCGAGGCGTACTACGTCGTCGGGTCGGACGTGCTCGGGCCGATGGGCCGCGAGTTCATTCCGCTGGCCACGCGCGCCGACGCCGCCGAGTTCCTCCGCGATCATGACGGCTCGGCGATCCTGACCTTCACGCAGGTGACGCTGCAGGTGGTTCGCGAGGTCGACGAAGGGCGGCGTTGAGGCCCGCAGCGCCGGGGTCGGGGTGTGTGAGGGCTCCGCGGGCCGTCAGGCGAGCGAGTCGTAGCGGATGTCGACGACGTCGAGGCGCTCGGGGCCGCGGGGCGTCCGGACGGTGACGACATCGCCGACGCGCGACTTCAGCAACGCGGTGGCGAGAGGTGAGCGCCATGACACGCGCTCGTCGCCGGCATCGAGTTCGTCAGTGCCGACAATCGTCACGGTGCGCTCGTCGCCCGATGCGTTCGCGAACGTCACGGTCGCGCCGAAGAACACGCGGTCGGGGGCGCGTCCGCCGTTGTCGACCACGGCGGCGCTGTCGAGGCTCTTCGAGATGTGCCGGATGCGCCGATCGATCTCGCGCAGCCGCCGCTTGCCGTAGATGTAGTCGCCGTTCTCCGAGCGGTCGCCGTTGCCGGCGGCCCACGCCACGGTTGTCACCATGGCGGGGCGTTCGACCTTCCACAGGTGCGTCAGTTCCTCGTGCAGCCGCCGGTAGCCGCCGGGCGTCATGTAGTTCTTGAATCCGTCCTTCTGATCCGCGGGCACGCAGGCCTCCGCGCGTGAGCATGCCACGGCGAGGCCCGGCGCGCCCAGTGTGGGCGGGCGCAGGCCCCCGTCGGCACGTGCGTCACGCCGCCTGCGTCGCCTGCGGTCGCCTGGCCACGCGGGCCTGCAGCAGCAGGAACGACATCGTTGTGACCACGCCCGCGAGCATCACGAACAGTTCCACGCCCGGCCCTCGTGTGCCAGGCTGCGTGAAGAGCAGCGCCACGACCAGCGGCGCGACGAACTGGTTGGCGAACAGCAGGCCGAACACGACCCGGTTCGACCAGTTGGCGGCGAGGAAGCGCCACAGGAAGAGCCGCCGGTTCGAGATGATGGCCGCCGTCGCGTAGAGGCCGAGGAAGCCCATCTCGAGCGGCGAAATCCCCACGCGCGGGTCGGTGTGGACGCTGAGGTACGTCGGGTTCCCGAGCAGGTAGCCGAGCAGGCTCAGCCCGCCGGGCACGAGCGCGAGGTGGATGAGCAGGTCGTCCATGATGAACGCCGACTCGGGCGTCTCGCGCAGCTCGATGACGAGGTCGTACGAGCAGAAGAAGACCAGGCCGATCGACGTCATCACCGACGTGAGCACCAGGTCAGGGAAGCTCGCCCACAGCTCCGGCGGCGTCATCAGCAGCATGAGGATCGACGACACGTTGCCGCCGAGCACGAGCCCGGTCATCGCGAGGCTCAGCGCCATTGGCCACGTCTCGAGGTGCAACCGCGCTTGGCGGACCGCCACCATGATGAGGATCGAGAGCGCCGTCAGGGGCGACATCACCGGCGACGTCGCCGAATACAGGATCGGTTGACCGACGAGCCACGCCACGATGACCGCGGCGCTGCCGGCGCCGAGCAGCACGTCGATGACCGTGGTCAGCCTGAGCGGCGTACGTTCGAGGGGCACGAAGTCGAAGAAGTCACCTGCGGGCACGTGCGACCTCCCTGCCTCGTTGCCGAGGCGTTGCTGCTGCGGATGTGCGGTGGCGCCATCCTAGCTCAGGTGCAGTCGCAGAGTGAACAGCCGTGTGGGGCCGTGTGGGTCGTGAGGTCGACGCAGGTGCGTGGCGGTGTGGCCGGGTGGCGCGGCTGGGCAGGAAACCCTCGATGGGTGGGCGACGCCACGGGTGGCGATCCGGACCGGTCGAGTGACTCGACCGGTCCGGATCCTCGGACTACGCGAGATCGAACCGATCGAGGTTCATCACCTTGTCCCACGCGGCCACGAAGTCGCCGACGAACTTCTCGCGGGCGTCGTCGCACGCGTAGACCTCGGCGAGCGCGCGCAGCTCGGAGTTCGACCCGAACAGCAGGTCGACGCGGCTGCCCGTCCACGTGACAGCCCCCGTCCCGCGCGCACGGCCCTCGAAGACCTCGGCGGCGTCGGACGTCGGCTTCCACTCGGTGCCCATGTCGAGCAGGTTGACGAAGAAGTCGGTCGTCAGCGCCCCCGGCTGCGTCGTGAAGACCCCGAGGTCAGACGGCTGCGCGTTGGCCCCCAGGACCCGCAGGCCGCCGACCAGCACCGTCAGCTCTGGCGCGCTCAGCGTCAGCATCTCGGCCCGCTCGATCAGCAGGTACTCGGCCGGACGCGTGTGCCCGGCGCCGACGTAGTTGCGGAACCCGTCAGCCGTCGGCTCGAGCACGGCAAACGACTCCACGTCGGTCTGCTCCTGCGTCGCATCGGTACGTCCGGGCGCAAACGGCACCTGCACGGCGTGGCCCGCGTTCTTTGCGGCCTGTTCGACGGCCGCGCATCCGCCGAGCACGATGAGGTCGGCCAGCGACACCTGCTTCTTCGCGCCGGCCTGCGCGTCGTTGAACGCCTTCTGGATCCCTTCGAGCGTCGACAGGACCTTCGCGAGTTCCGGCGGATTGTTGACCGACCAGTCCTTCTGCGGCGCAAGACGGATGCGCGCGCCGTTGGCGCCGCCGCGCTTGTCGGTGCCGCGGAACGTCGAGGCCGACGCCCACGCCGTCGTGACCAGCTGCGCGATCGACAGGCCCGACGCGAGGATCGTGGCCTTGAGCGAGGCGATGTCGGATGCGGTGATCAGGTCGTGCGTGACCGGCGGGACCGGGTCCTGCCACAGCTGCGGCTCGGCGGGCACATCCTTGCCGAGATACCGCGCCATCGGGCCCATGTCGCGGTGCGTGAGCTTGAACCACGCCTTCGCGAAGGCCAGCGCGAACTCGTCGGGGTGCTCGAGGAAGCGGCGCGAGATCTTCTCGTAGGCCGGGTCGAACCGCAGCGCGAGGTCGGTGGTGAGCATCGTCGGCGCGTGCTTCTTCGCGGGATCGTGCGCGTCGGGCACCGTGTTTGCGCCCATGCCGTGCTTCGGCACCCACTGGTGCGCACCCGCGGGGCTCTTCGTGAGTTCCCACTCGTAGCCGAACAGGTTCCAGAAGAAGTTGTTGCTCCACTTCGTCGGCGTCGTCGTCCAGGTGACCTCGAGGCCGCTGGTGATCGTGTCGCCGCCCTTGCCGCTGCCGTAGCTGCTCGTCCAGCCGAGGCCCTGCGCTTCGAGTGCTGCCGCTTCCGGCTCGGGGCCGACGTGCGTGGCCGGGCCTGCGCCGTGGGTCTTGCCGAACGTGTGTCCGCCCGCGATGAGGGCGACCGTCTCTTCGTCGTTCATCGCCATCCGGGCGAACGTCTCGCGGATGTCGCGCGCGGCGGCGACCGGATCGGGGTTGCCGTTCGGGCCCTCGGGGTTCACGTAGATCAGGCCCATCTGCACCGCGGCCAGCGGATTCGCGAGTTCGCGGTCGCCGCTATAACGCCCGTCGGCGAGCCACGTATCTTCGTTGCCCCAGTTGACCTCGGTCGGTTCCCAGATGTCTTCGCGTCCGCCGCCGAAGCCGAACGTCTTGAATCCCATCGACTCGAGCGCGCAGTTGCCCGCGAGCACCATCAGGTCGGCCCACGAGATCTTCTTGCCGTACTTCTGCTTGACCGGCCACAGGAGGCGGCGGGCCTTGTCGAGGTTGGCGTTGTCGGGCCAGCTGTTGAGCGGCGCGAAACGCTGCTCGCCGTTGCCCGCGCCGCCGCGGCCGTCGTGGATGCGGTACGTGCCGGCGCTGTGCCACGCCATGCGGATGAACAGCGGACCGTAGTGGCCGAAGTCGGCCGGCCACCAGTCCTGCGACGTCGTCATCACCTGCTCGATGTCCTTCTTGATGGCATCGAGATCGAGCGCCTTGAACTCGGCCGCGTAGTCGAACTCCACGCCCATCGGGTCGCGGGCGGGCGGGTTCTGGTGGAGCACCTTCAGGTTCAACTGGTTGGGCCACCAGTCGCGATTCGATCTGCCGCTCTGTGCCTTGCCCGTGAACGGGCACTTCGATTCGTTGCTCATGCGTTGACCTCTATGGGTGGGAGGGATGCGGCCCGGCAATCAATCCGCGGTCGTCGTTGGTCGCGCGCGGCGTCGCCGCGTCGTGGGGGTGTGCGCTGGTGCGTCGAGGCGCACGGCGGCGCAGTGGTGGATCCGAGGGGGAGGGTTGTCGCGACTGGGCGACGCAGTCGGGGCAGCGTCCCCAGAAGGCGACCTCGGCTTCGTCGATCTCATAGCCCCCGTCGTCGCTCGCCGTGAGGCACGGTGCCGATCCGACCGCGCAGTCGACGTCGACGACGCGGCCGCACACGCGGCAGACCAGGTGGTGATGGTTGTCGCCGACGCGGTCTTCGAAGCGCGCGGGCGACCCGGCCGGCTGGATGCGCCTGAGCAGGCCCCCCGTGACCAGGACGTTGAGCGCGTCGTAGACCGACTGCAGCGAGATGGCGCCGATCTCGCGCCTGACGATGTCGGCGGCGGCGTCGGCGGTGATGTGCGGATGCCGCGACACGGCGCGCAGGACGGCGATGCGCTGGGCGGTGACCTGGATACCGCGTTCCTTGAGGAGGGCGGTGTGGTCGGGGGGCACGGCGGGTAAGTGTATCAAACTTTTGAATGAATCAAAACAAGGGTCCTCACCGAATCAGATGCGCCCCGCGTCGCCCCTACTGCAGCGAGAAACTCACCGTGGTGGTCATGATGATCGGCACCGGCACGCCGCGCAGCATCGTCGGGGTGTACTGCCACCGGGTCACCGCCCGCATCGCCGCCGCGTCGAGTGACGGGTGGACGGGCCGTGCGACTCGAGCGAAACCGATACACCCCGTCGGCTCGATGTGCGTCTCGACCTGCACCACGCCCTGCTTGCGGGCATTGAGAGCGTCGGTTGGATAGACCGGCGGGACGTTCCGGAGTTTCGTCGGCGGCGCAACGGTTTCCCATGGGCCGTCGCCGTCGGCGGCGGGCGGGCGGACACGTTGCGCCACGCGGCAGGCGACGAACTCCGCGTCGAGGCGCACGAGGGCATTCGTGTGATCGGTGACGCGAAGGGGCGGCGGGCCGTAGCTCATCGCGACGGCCGCGTGGGCGGCCCGTTCGCACCCTGGCGACCAGGGTTCGCGCGCGAGTCCCACCGCGGCCGGGCGTCCATCGGCCCTGAACTGGAGGGCCGCAAACTGCTCGTCACCCGCCCCGGGCGTGCAGCGCGTCAGGCGTACGACTCCGGCCAGCATCACGCCCGGCATTCCCGTCAGCAGCGTCATCGATGGCTCGGGTGGCGGTGATGTAACGATGGGAGCGGCGAGCTTCGCCTCGTGCAGCATGCGCGCCATCCCGTCGGGAAGGGCGAATCGTCGCGCGTAGGCCTTGCGTTCATCGCCCGACAGCACGCCGAGTACCGTCAGCGGCGTCCGGAACGACCATCGTGCGTCAGGGAGCGTCGCGATGAGCGTGGTGAGGCGCTCGGTGTTCTGGCCGGTGAGCCAGCGCTGTTCGAGGGCGCGCACCCATCGCTCCTCGTTGGCGGGGACGCCTGGCGGGGTAGAGGGCAACGTGACCGCGCCCAGCGCCGATCGCGCCGCCTTCGGGTTGCCGTACACCGCGGCCACGTATGCCAGCGTCTGGATGCGCTCGGCAAAGCCGTGGCGCAGTCCCGCGTTCACGACCGAGGCCGGCAACGTTCGCTGCGCCTGCGTTGCTCCCTGCAGGATGCCGCTGAGAACCGTCGCATCAGCCGTGACCTCGGGGGCCGACGCGATCGAGCTGGCGATGGCCGGTTGCGTGCGTGCGATCCGCGCGAACGCCGCGCCGACGGCGTCGGACTTCGCCCGCAGTGCCCCTGCGCCGCGGATGTGCGTGGCCACGAGTCCGGGGCGCGTGGCGGCGAGGGCCTCGATGGTCTGCGGCCAGTCGACCCCTTTGCGGTCGAGATGTGCGTAGATCGCGGCGACGTCCTTGTCAGGCGCCACGACCACGATCGCTCGCAGGAGCTCGCTGATGACGGCGGGATCCTGCTCGGTCGCGAGCGTCAAGACGAGTTGCTGCGCGGCCGACGTGGCGTTGGTGACACCGAGCGCGCGCGCGGCCGACAACCGCAGGTCGGCGTTCGAGTCGCCGAGGAGTCCTATCCAGCGCTGCACGACGCGCACGTCGTTGGCGTGCGAGATCAAGAGGGCCTCGACGCCAGGCGCGGGGGCCATCGCCAGCAGGCTGTCGACGCTCTCGGCCTGGGGGGGCGCCTGCGCCAGGGCCTCGCCGGCGATCGCGAGCGAGACGATGATCGACAGTGCACGCACGAACATGACGGCTCCCGTGACGTCTCGCTGGACGCAGGCGTGACTGCGCAGTGGCCTCGATGCCCCTGGTGCAGCGACGCGAAACGGGCGGCATGGTAGTGCCGCGCGGTGGGTGCATGCAACGCGTCGTCTCGCACGTGTCGTCGCGGGTGCCCAGTGCGTCCGTTGCTCCGGCTGAGCCGTAAGCTCGTCGTCGCGTGTAACATGTGCGGCATGCTCAGACGCCTGGCGATCGTGTCGTTCCTTGCCCTGGCCGTGTCTTCGCAGCCACGGGCGCAGCAGCCTGGCCCGGAGACGCCCGCCTTCGAGGCCGAGACCATCAAGCACTTCCAGGCGTTGCTCCAGCGCGACACCAGCAGCCCTCCGGGCAACGAGATCCGCGCGGTCGAGTACCTGAAGCAGGTGCTCGACGCCGAGGGCATCCCCTACCAGGTCTTCGCGAAGGATCCCCAGCGCCCCAACCTCGTCGTGCGGATCAAGGGGAACGGGAAGAAGAAGCCCGTGCTCGTCATGGGCCATACCGACGTGGTCACCGTCGATCCGAAGAAGTGGACCT
>JAEUQQ010000162.1 GCA_016789685.1 Acidobacteriota bacterium
CGGTCGACGTCGTGCGCCCCGTCAGGTAGATGTTGCCGGCGGGGTCGGTGTCGATGTTGCCGCGCGAGTCGAACTCGTTGCCGCCGAGATACGTGGTGAACAGCACGGTCGACGCGGTCGGGTTGATCTTGACGATCGCGATGTTGGGCGTGACGAGCGCGGTGGGCGCGGTGCCCGGCAGGTCGGTGGAGTTCGTGTCGAGGGCGACGATGAGGTCACCCGCGCCATCGACAGCGATGCCCGCTGTCTGCGAGCCCGGTTCGACGAACTCGGTGCTGCTGCCGCCGAGGAACGAGGCATACACGATCACGATGGGATCGATGACGAGCGGCCTGGTGCGGTCGTAGGTCCCGATGTCGAAGCCGACGCGGTCGTTGGCGAGCCGGTAGGCGGCCTCGACCGGCACCCGCACGCCCTCGATGTCCTGGTAGGCGATGGGCGCACGCTGCACGACCCGCGCATCGCCGACGCCGACGAGGAGCGAGCCGTCGCGGGCGATCGACATGTGATCAGCGCCCTCGAGTTGGAGCGCGATCGCGCGCGGGTCGCGTCCGGGCGCGACGATGAAGTCGTATTCGAGGTGATCGTCGGCGCCGTAGACGACCGCGTCGATGCCGGTCCAGACGTTCGAATAGCTGACGCGCCCGAACTGCGGCACGTGCTCTCGCCACGCCGCGCGATCGCGGCCGATGTAGTAGTGGCTCACGCCGGGCAGCCGCTGCTGGCCCTCGACGTCGGGGCCGGCGTGTGCGCCTGCGAAGCGCAGCGCCAGCGTGCGTGCCCCCTCGCGACCTGCGACCGTCACGTCGAAGCCCGCATCGGTCAGGGCGAGGCGCGCGTGGGCCGACGTCGAGGCAAACCGGACGCGCGGCGCGAACTGGCCCACGTTCGGCTCGAACCAGACCGGCCCCGCGGGGGTTCGCGTCACGGCCGGGCTCGCGCCGGAGCGGCTCGGCCCCTCGGCAAACGCCGCCGTCGATGTCAGGAGTGCGAAGAAGGCGAGCGCGCCTGCGGTGCGCCGGACTGCGTGGGGCAGATACACGATGGGGGTCCCTTCCGCCGGGGGGAAGGCTGCATTCTACCGCGCCTTGGCGGGCTTCGCGGCGACTTGCCGATCTACGGAATGTGACCCCGCACGGCGGGCCGACGGCTCAGGCGACCGAGACGGTCGGTTGCGTGCGCGACGTGCCTGCGACCGCGGCCGGACGCGAGACGGGCATCGACACGAGGCAGTCGTGCTTGCGGAGGAAGCCGACGAGCCGCTTCTGCTCGTCCTTGCGCAGGTGGAACATCTCGACGAGCAACCCGTAGTTGCCGCCGCACTGCTCGAGGCCGAGGCGGACGACGCGGCGCATCGTGTCGCGCGTGAGGTCGCGGGCGACGAACGCGTCATGTACCACGTGCCAGAACGACTCGCGGTTGGCCGTGATCCTGGTGAACAGCTCGCGGGCCACGGCGTCGGCCAGGGCCGACACCGGCGACTCGTGTGCCGTCGTCTTCGCGTGGCCGTTTCCGTTGGTCGACGCCGCCCCGGCGTGGGGCGTCAGCCGCACGTCGGCGGGCAACTCGCCGATGTGCACGATGGCGCCGTGGGCGCGCACGACCATGCGCTCGATCACGTTGCGCAACTCGCGGACGTTGCCCGGCCACTGGTGGGTCAGCAGGCGCTGACGCGCATCCTCGGCAATGGTCGGCCGCGGCAGGCGATGGCGTTCGGCGAACTCCGCCATGAAGTGCTCGATCAGCTCGGGGAGGTCTTCGACACGCTCGCGCAGGGACGGTACGTGGAGGTTGACCACGTTGAGGCGGTAGTAGAGGTCCTCGCGGAAGTCACCGGCGGCGACGCGCGCGGGCAGTTCGCGGTTGGTGGCGCAGATCACGCGCACGTTCACGCGGACGGGTTCCCGGCTTTCGCCGACGCGCTGGATCTCGCCGGTTTCGAGGAAGCGGAGGAGCAGGGCCTGCATGCGCAGGCTCATCTCGCCGACTTCGTCCATGAAGACGGTGCCGCCGTTGGCGGTTTCGAGCAGGCCGGGCTTGTCGCGGTACGCCCCCGTGAAGGAGCCGCGCACGTGCCCGAAGAGTTCGGATTCGAGGAGCGAGTCGGGGACGCCGGCGCAGTTGATCGTCACCAGCGGCATGTGCCGCCGGGGGCTGCGCTCGTGCACGAGCCTGGCAGTGATCTCCTTGCCCGCCCCGCTCTCGCCCGTGATCAGGACTTTGGCGGTCGAGCGCGCCGCAGCGGTGATTTCCGCATCGAGCGCGCGGATGATTTCACTGCTGCCGACGAGGAATGGGGACTTGTCGACAAATGACATTCACAACCATCGTGCTGGGGGGACGCGGAAGCGTAGGCGTCCAACCAGCGAAAGTCAAGCACGGCACCAGGCGGTCGCAGCCCGAAAGGCTGCATGGCGGCCGACTTTATGTCGGCCCCGGCGCAGACTCCATTCGCCAGTCGTGCCAGAACTCGGCCAATCTCGGGCCATCCTTGAATCCGGCACAGGCGGAACATGGTTTGCACAACGACCATGTGACACTGCCGCCTTCGGGTGGTTCCTTCAAGAGAGTCGCACGAGCCCCCCAGGTTCCCGATGGACATCAGATTTGTCTCGTCCCTGACGCCCGAAGATGAAGACCGCATGGCCCCAGCCCTCGTCCAGGCGCTCGGGGCCATTCTCGACCAGTTTCCCATCGCCTATACCCTGCGGATCGAGACGTCGGGAGCTCGCGTGTTCCAGCATAGCCATGCGGGCGCCGCCCTCGACGACGAGATCGACGAGCCCCGGCCGGCCTTCGCGGGCGTTGCGCAGATGCTGCGCGCGCGCGTCGCCACATCCTGATCGGCCCCGCCCTGGCCTGATTGGGCCCGCCCTGGCCTGATTGGGCCCGCCCTGACGGTCCATTGCCCGACTGGATGGGCCGTCGCCCGGCGCCGCCCGGCGCCGGTGTCGCGTTCCTGTCTCGAACGCCAGGTCTCACAGCGTAGCGGCCTCGTGTGACGGCTCGGTCACGCACCACGCGGTGCTGTCCGGCAACGCATGAATCGCCGATAATCACGGTC